>JAUSPM010000172.1 GCA_030655675.1 Methanosarcinaceae archaeon
CATCTTCTCTTGACAGGTAGATAATGCCGTCCGCGAGGTGACTGATAACAGAGTTATGAATTTCAGTATTAAGTAGTTCCCCTGTAAGAACAACAAGCGAATCCCATTCCTGTACCATGGAGTCGAATGTATATATGAAACGTCTTCTTTCCTGTTCTACAAAACCAAAACCAAGAGGTGTTATTGGATCGATCACCACACGATCAGGGTTTGCAGAAGCAATAATATTCCCCATATCTATCAATGTGGTCAATGGATCTTTTTCAGACACTGGTCGATTGATCCCATGGATCTGGACCGATTCATCGAAAAATTCGAATGTAGAAAGAAACTTCTTTAATTTATCCGGTGATTCTGTGGTCAAAGGAATATAAAGTGTCCTCTCACCCTGTTTCGCAGCATTTGATAGCATTTGAAGTGCCATCGTTGTTTTTCCAACACCGGCAGTACCTGCAATAAGTATGGTTGACGGAGTTTTAAAACCACCTAATATGTCATCCAAACCATTGATGCCGCATGGTATGTCCCGCAGTTCATCCATTTAACTCAATATATGTATAAAGGTATTACTTATACTTTCGTAAAAATGATATTTCACTTAAGCGAAAAAAAGGCATTTGAAAAACTTATATACATGAACATTATTATAAAAATGAGCGATAATTAAAGTATGTGATATTATGAAATACAAAATGTTGATTTTGATATTATTGATAGTAAGCATTTTACTATCTGGTTGCGTGGACATTACAGATTCTTACAAGCCAGGAAGTTTTGGCGCAACAGAAGAAGAAGCTGAAATGATTGATGTAATGACTGAGAAATATGGAGATATGACACAGGATGGTGATCCAAGATTATTGGAAGTTATGATGACTTCTTCAATAATAAATTTCATCCCTGTTGACACAGTGTTGAAATATTCAAAGGATTCAGACAATTTATATGTCTGGTTTGTTTATGACAATTTTAACAATGATATCTTAAACATCGAATGGACTTATCTGGATGAGGATTATTTGATACACACATTTGAGTCTGAGACTGGCGAAGATTTCGGCAGAGGATCATTTATTCTCGAAAAGCCAGACGACGGATGGCCCATTGGTAGATATGAAGTGAAAATAATGGGGGCAGGAGTTTCAGAGTCCGTTAAATTCGAGATAATTAATGGTCCTACTGAATCAATACCATTAGAGATTTCATCTGACAAGGTGGATTCTATTAGCAGTTCTGAAACCAGTACAACAAAGCCAGGTTGGTACCTCATAGAATCTAATGACTTTGATACAGTTTTAGTTGGTAATGACGTATATATATTTGAATTAGATTTTAAAAGAGGAAATGTTATCGGAACAACAACTGGTGGAACTAAACTTAAACCAGTATTTTTTTCAGTCAAAACAATATGGAATGAACCCCCCTCATTTATAGAAGAAGGGGGGCCAATTTCTATTAAAGTGGAAAAGGATAGATTGACCTTGAAAACAACTAATTTTAAATGGAAGGATACGACTTGGGCTAATATAGATAAGGCGAGTATAGGGTTAAGTTATGCAACATCAAGTGGTTATGATCTTAAAGACTCTATTCTTAGATCATCACTCCAAATAAGTGATAATGGAGAAGAAAACGCAGTTGCAACATTCACAGGAATTGCACCTAAGAAAAATTCTTTTAATGGAAAATTTGGACTTCGTGTAAAAACAATTCCTCCCGTTTCTGTACCATACGGAACAGAATATGTGTATGAATGGAGAGAGTGATTTATATCTCTCTAAAATATTGAACTTAACACTGTAATTTGAATAAGTTCACCAAGATAGACAGGAATTTTTGGGCAAATTGCAAGCCAAGCGATTTGCCTTTAAATTCTCGTAAATTTCTTTTTTTATTTAAGATTCATATATCTATTACTTTCAATCCACTTGGATCAGCATTATTAAGTAAAACGCCATTAAATTACCACGAGAAAATTCTCCATCTGGTCGAATTTACTCGGAGTACATAATTTTATAAATTATATACAAAAACAAAACTGGTGAAACAAATAATGACCGCAACAAAAACAATATACCTCGCAGCACCCTTGTTTTCCGATGCTGAACGAGAATTTAACCTCAAACTTCGCGACCAGATAACTGAACGCGGTTTTACCGTATTCCTGCCACAAGAAGACTCCAATGACACCACATATATGAGGCATGAAGAAAAACAAGATTACATTTTCCAAAATAACCTTGATGCGATTGACAATTCCGACATCATTGTAGCAGTACTTGACGGTGGCAGCGATGTTGACTCCGGTACTGCGTGGGAACTTGGCTATGCGTTTGCCACCAAAAAAACAGTGCTTGGACTCAAAACGGATTTCAGGACATTGGGCTCAGAAGGAACAGTAAACCTCATGATCGAAGTATCACTGGATACACTTTCAACCGACGTCAGTGGGCTCATGGATGCACTTGAACAACATCGTTGATCATCCGATCTCACCACATTCAAAATCCGCAATCCCATTTTGGTGCATCGGCTCATCCACTTTTTTCCATACAATAACAGCTGCGATCACCATTAAAACCGCACAGGCATAGAACGGTGTTTCAAAAGTAACATATCCTGCAAGTAACCCGCCAAATATAGGACCTATTGCCATCCCACCTGCATAGGCTGTAGTTATCATACTGAGTTTTGAGCCAACCATCGATCCGCCTGAAAGATCGCCTGCCAGCGCAATTACAGGAGTGTCAATGGCTGCGATCGTGAATCCCTGCAAAGCACGAAGCAGTATCAATTGCTCAACACTTGTCACATAGCCAGTACCTATCACAAGAGGGGCGCTTAAAATCAAACCTCCAACGATCAACTTTTTCCTGCCGATCCGATCTGACAATGCACCGATCGGCGCCTGGAATATCAAACGAGCCAGCATATATGCGGACAGTGCGACCCCCAATGAAAACTCCGATGCTCCGAGCCGGATTTCATATTCAGGCAGGAGCGCGACGATCATCATGATACCGACCATCATCATGAACATAGCACCTGCAAGAACAAGTATCGACCCTTTTCCATTCTCCACATCCTCAGCTACAACCTTCTCAATACATGTACTGTGTGTCTCTTTCACAAGAAGATTGACCAATATGAAACTCACAAGTCCAAATGCGGCGCACAGGTAAAAAGCGGTATTAAAACTATAATATGTTGCAACTGCACCGCCAATAACCGGACCCAGACCAAAACCAAGACCCCGGATCGTAGAATATATGCCAACAGCCTTACCTCTTGTAGCCGGAGTTGAAAGATGTGTCACCATTGCAATTATCGCAGGTATGGTTGCTCCAACAGTTATTCCCTGCATGATCCGCAGGACAAGCAATTGCTCGTAACTTGTGACGTAGGCATACATAAGCGATAATACAGTGTAACCAACCAATCCAAAAATAATGAAAGGTTTTCTCCTGTCGAGTTTATCTGACAGTTTACCCATAATGGGCTGTGCGATCGCATTGAACAAACCAAAAACAGTCATTACAATACCGGCTTTCAGAATAAGCGGCATGTCCGGCAATATCGATGTATGCAGATCAACTATGTACAGAGGTATGAGGGTAACCAGCATACCTGTCCCCATGTCCTCAAAAAACCGCGACAATGATAATATGTATAGTTCCCGATTTATATTATCTGATGCCGGTGACCCAATTGTACGGCTCTTGACGATGTTTTTCATTGTATTCACTCTTTGTTTGGTGCTTTCATAAATTACTACCAAGTAGATATATAAAAGAGTGTTGAAAATTGCGACAAAATGTTGGACTACTTTTGATTTGAAAAGATGCTAAACAGTCCAATATAATGTTTTATATTAAATACAAAAAAAGCCGAAAAATAGCGGGGGATGGATTCGAACCATCGATCTACGGGTTATGAGCCCTTCGGGATCTCCTGGCTACCCCACCCCGCTTCGAGGGTGTGTTTATAGTATTGGGGTACGATTCCTCATAAGGATATTATCACTGATAAAGGTTGCGTATGAAGAACAAGTTACGGAGAGGCAAGATTCACATATGGGAGACAAAAATATTTGAATTTGCATAGGCAAGTTTCATCTATTCGCTCGATTATTTTGCCAATGATATAGAATGGCATACCGCCGAATAAACTGTATATATTTATTTAATGAAAGTAGGTGATTCAGAACATGAATCTGAGTGCGGCTTTGCGGAGACTGAAGAGTTGTGGGTGGCTGGAGTTGCGCCTTGAAGGGCATTTTGTATCATGTTTGAAGAAATGATAGGAAATCAAAGCACATATTTATAGTTGTAAAAAATATATGCAAATAGCAAAAAATAGGGGTGCATTTCAAATATATTATATAACCCATCTTCTCCAGTATCCCACCCAAATTCACCATTTCTAATGCATAAATAATTTAAATAACGCCTACACCCCTCGATTTTAACCTTCAGAATACTTTCTCTAAATTTTCAGTTGTAGAACAGACTTATATACAATAAGTCTTATATAGTATGCGTTTAATATAAATTATGCAGAACAGACCATGCATCTACAACAACACCCCCGAAAAAAGAAAGATGATATCTACAATTACTACTCAATTGCAGAATCATATCGAGAAGACGGCAAAAGCAAAAAAAGAATAATCACCTATCTTGGAGCACTCACCCCAGAAAAAGCACAACAAATACGTAACATACTGAAAATAAACATATCCACAGACACAATAGTCACAACCATTGATGACCTGATTTTCGAAGATCATTGGCACTATCTTGACATAGCTTTTTTGAACCATTTATGGGACAATGAATGGGGCCTCTCAGAACTCTTTCCATTGCCAGAAAAAACCAGCAATAACAGGAAAAAAGACATATCAACAGGTGACATTGCAAAGATTCTCACATTCCATCGCTGTCTGGATCCAGGGAGTTATCTCAATGCCGTTGACTGGTTCAAAACAACCGCCTGCGACCTAATTATTGGAATCGATGGAGTGCATTTCAACGAATCCCGAATATATCGTGAACTCACGATAATTGAACAGCAAAAAGAAAAAATTGAGCAATGGCTTTACAAGACACTCAAAAAACGAGATGATGCGAGCATGCGGATGGTCTTCTATGATCTTTCTGATTCCCATTTTGAAGGAACAAAATGTGAGCTTGCAAGCCCGGGTAGAACCAAATCTCACGGATTCAAAAATAAAAGGGTTGTTCTTTCACTCCTTGTCAACTCAAAAGGCGAACCATTTTCATGGGATATTCTTGAAGATTACACTGCTGATGTTAAAACGCTTACGGGAAACGCTGATAAGTGGGCACAGAAATTTGGATTTGAAAAAATCACACTGGTATTTGATCGTGGAATGGTCTCAGATGATAATTTAATACACCTGGAAAACAATGAGAAATACCTATACATTACTGCTCTGGATAAAAATCAGTTATCTGGAGTAGAAGGAATTAAGTCGGATCGATTCAGGAATTTTACAAAAGAAACCACAGTAAATGAGATAACTTCGATTGGTTTAACCAAATACGATGATAACACATACTACGAAGATCTTGAGGTAGATAGCAGTAACAGACGGCACATACTGGTGTTTAATCCAGACCTGCTTAAAATAAATAGTAAAGCCAGAGAAATGTTCCTGGAAAAAGCGATAGAGGAACTGAAACAAGAAAAACAATCTCTCTTGGTGGCTAAAAATAGTAGACAGGTAAAACCGACTGAAAAAAAGATTGACGCTATTTTGAATAAGTATAAGGTGAATCAGTTTTTGTCTTGCCGCCTTGAGCCTGTTGTTTTGACTGGGAATGGGGGTTCTGAGGTTCATTCATTCGATCTTGTTTACGAGAAAAAAACAGATGCGATTAAAAAGGCAATGCTGACTGATGGTGTTTGGATGTTGGTCACGAACATCTGCGAAACTACTGAACCGGAGGAGTATAGACTCGACCCCAGAGAAATTATCAAGGCATATAGGGATAAAAATAGGGTGGAGGAGGGATTTCGCGAGGTGAAATCTTTCCTGAAGTTCCAGCCGACGTTTGTTTATACTGATGAACATGTCCGCGCACATTATACAATTTGCATTCTGAGTTATTTACTGGATGTAACTATCACTAATAAGCTCAGGGAAAATAGGATTGAGGGTGTTAGTAGTGTGAATAAAGTTTATCGTATACTGGAGAGATGTGAAATTGGAAAGTTGGGTCTGAAAGGGGAAAAATCTCGGATGTTGAAAATTACACCCATGACGAGTGTGCAGAAAAATATTCTGGAGATGTTTAATTGCAAATATTTAGGAATGAATAATTACTTAAAATCGATAGGGGTCAAGAAGGTGTAGAACAGATTTTAAAATTGAGGTGGTCTATTGATGGCGTTTTTAATTTATAGTGACGAAGATGGGATATAATAGATAAACCAAACTAAAAATTCATGGAATCTCTACCAAATATATATGATCTGAATCCACATGCAATGATTGATGCGAATGTTGGCTATCACATTAATGTAGCGAGACAATCATTTAATCATGAGCTTTATTCAGTTACAATATTTCATTGTGCGATTGCTCTTGAAGAACAATTGAGTGCAATTTACGAAATTGTAACAAATATAGATGAAAACAAATTATACAACCAAAAAGGGTTGGAAAGTAT
>JAUSPM010000189.1 GCA_030655675.1 Methanosarcinaceae archaeon
ATCGAAATAAAACGTGGTTATGAAGTTCTTCCAGACAACAGTGTCAAATTTGGAATTCGCATAATAAACAATAGCGATTTCGCGATTTCCGATGTCGAAGTACTCCTTGATTATACCGAATCCCTCTTCAATCTCGAAGGAAACAAGATTCAAAAATTCGGCAACATTCCTCCGACTATTGCACGCACTGCAAAGTTCATTCTAAAACCACTTGGCTGCGTCCACAAAGAAAATGTCGGAGCTACTATTCTGTATAAAGATCACAAGTGGGAAAAACATGTTGAATCCATACGTTCCAAAGAAGTTCATTGTGTGTGTCCTTTCCTCAAAGAAATGTCTATCACACGCAGTAAATTCCTTGAACTTTCAACAGCAGGTCACTCCATAGAAGCAGGAATTAATTTTGAAGGCGTGACAGTGAATCAATTGACCACTTTTTTAATGCAAACATGCACAAATCGCCTGTACAAGGTTGAGGGTTATTCAATTGAAGGGGGCAAGATATTGTATCTCGCCGGCGAGTCAATCGGCGAGAAGGCATATTACCTGTTGACTGTCATCATCAAAGAAAATGAAGGTTTGACGCAGGTTATGCTCAGGGCAGTTTCTGATAAATCTTATGGCCTGAATGGGTTTATGAATGAGATTACGGCTGACTTGAGGCATGTGGTAAATACGGTGCAGTCTGCACATGAAATTGGGATTATCAAGAAAGAGCAGGTAATCAATATTATTGATTCTGTTGTGCAGAGGACGATTTTTAATGGTAGTGGCGAGGGCGCAGCGAGGGTTAATATTGTGAATAGTGTGTCTCAGAGGAATGAGTTTGGTGTGAATGAAGATAGTATTGTCAAGAAACAAAATGAAAAGGAGATTGCAAATATGGAATATTCGGGAGTTTATGAGTATCTTATTGAGATTGCAAGAAATGGGTGTAATGAACAAAATACTGAATTGGATTTGTCCGATGAAGCGGAACGAGAGGAACTTCGTGAGAAAAGGATTCTAGTTACATATGGCGATTTGCTGGAAAAATTCGGAGAAAAACCTAGTGATCCCAAGGCTCAAAAAGAATTGTTTAAGATACTTGACCAGATTAACGAAAAAACTACCAAATATGATGTTCCAATTTTATTATCAGCATTAGTTGTTGGAAAAAAAAATCAATTTATTCCAGGGAAACAATTTTTCCCAAAGTGGTTGCCGGACGTAAAAGATGAGGATAAATTAAGTACTTGGACAAAAGAAGTTGAAAAAATTTGGCAACATTATTGTAAAATGGAATATTCAGGAGTTTATGAATATTTAATCAATGTTGCAAGAAATAGATGCAATGAAAAAAATACTGAATTGGATTTGTCCGTTATAGGGGAACGAAAGATTCTTCGTAATCGTAAGGCTAAGATTCTAGTTGCATATGGAGATGTGTTGGAAAATTTTGGGGAAATATCTAATGATTCCAAGGCTCGGACTAAATTGTTTAAAATACTCGACCAGATTAACGAAAAAACGACCAAATATGACGTTCCAATTTTATTATCAGCTTTGGTAATAAATCAAAATGATTTTAACCCAAGCGATAAGTTTTTTAGTAAATGGTTGTCGAAAACAGAAGAAGATGATAAATTAAGTACTTGGATAAAAGAACTTGAAAAAATTTGGCAACATTATTGTAAACGATATTAGAGATCGCCCCCCCAATAACATTAGACGGGATGAACAGGATTTACAAGATGGGTCCAATCATCCGTATCCTGTCAATCCTGTTCATCCCGTCTATTAATTCAGGCAATGTTAAAGAGAACCTTTAAATTAATTCTCGATATGTAAAACTTGGATCATTACGATCTCATGACGAATAATACAAAGAACTTCAACAGTATCTGGGCACTACTTCAAGCCGAATATCCCGACGCCAGTCCAGAACTTCATTTCAGCAACACATTACAAATTCTGGTTGCCACCATACTCTCGGCGCAGTGTACTGATGCACAGGTCAATAAAGTGACTGATGTCCTGTTCAAAAAATACCGCAGCGTTGAGGATTTTGCAAACGCAGATATCCGCGATCTTGAAAAGGAGATATATTCCACAGGTTTTTACCGCAACAAGGCAAAGAACATCAAGAAAAGTGCCCAGGTCATCATCTCTGATTTTGATTCACAGGTTCCAAACACAATAGAGCAGATACTTACACTTCCAGGAGTTGCCAGGAAGACCGCAAACATCGTTTTGGCGAGGGGACACGGTGTTGTTGAGGGAATTGCTGTTGATACCCATGTGAAAAGGTTATCCAACTTGCTTGGTTTTACAGAGAACAATGACCCTGTGAAGATAGAAAAGGATTTAATGAACCTTGCCAGAAAGGAAGATTGGGAAGCCCTGTCCATGACATTGATACTTCACGGTCGCAGGGTGTGCGTGGCACGAAAACCGAAATGCGGGATTTGTGTTGTGAGTGAATTATGTCCATCAAGGTATAACAATGAGCAATAGGCAATATGGAAGTATATGGAGAGACGATGCATCGGGCTCAGGACATGGCAATGGCTTGAGAAACCGGATATATACGATAATATTTGGATCTAACACCCCTGCCGGTAAATTTTTCGATGAGGCGCTGATTGTCAGTATAATTCTGAGTGTCATTGTTGTGATGCTCGATAGTGTCAGCGCTGTCAAAGCATCACATGGCGATCTGCTTTATTCACTTGAATGGATGTTCACAATCCTGTTCACGATCGAATATTTCCTGCGCCTGATCTCCATCGGGCGTCCGGTCAAGTATGCCACCAGTTTCTTTGGGGTCGTTGACCTTCTGGCGATTGTACCAACCTATCTCAGCCTGTTCCTGCCGGGAAGTCAGTACCTGGTTGTCATCAGGGTTTTGCGGCTGCTTCGTGTATTCCGTATTCTTAAACTCGTTAATTATCTTAGCGAAGCGGACCTGTTGATAAAGGCTCGCGTTCCAGCCGGCAGAAGATCACATTATTCCTGTTCGCTGTTGTAAACCTGGTGATCATACTTGGTTCTGCCATGTATGTCATCGAAGGGGCAGAGCACGGGTTTACCAGTATCCCAGTATCCCAACAAGTATCTATTGGGCTGTTATCACGCTTACGACTGTCGGCTATGGGGACATAGTTCCACAAACCGTTATCGGGCAGGGGCTGGCTTCTGTTATCATGATAGTGGGATATGGCATCATTGCAGTACCGACAGGTATTGTAACTGCTGAGATCGCTTACGCTTCAAAAAGAGAGTCTACAGGTAGTTCATGCAGTATAGCCCGGGTATGCCATGAGTGTAGTGCGGAAGGGCATGATGTGGATGCGGATTTCTGCAAGATATGTGGGGCAGAGTTGTGAATATGGTTACTGTAATTTGTAATTTCTGTGATGATGGATAACTATACAAATCTTTCATTCATTTAATCTCCAATGACACGTGCGATCATACATGTGGATATGGATTATTTTTATGCTGCGATCGAAGAGCGTGAAGACCCTTCTTTGAGCGGAAAAGCGGTTGTGGTGTGCATGTACTCGGGGCGGGGTGGTGGCAGTGGGTCTGTTAGCACATGCAATTATCCGGCGCGAGATGCCGGCATACACTCGGGCATGCCGTGTTCCCGTGCAAAAAGCATAGATCCTGATGCTGTTTTTCTTCCTGTCCGCAAGGAATTCTATACATCGGTTTCTGAAAAGGTCATGAACATACTGCGCCAGTATGCCGATACCGCTCCTGATGGTACGAAAACATTTGAGCAGGTCAGCATAGACGAAGCGTTCCTTGACATCACACAGGCCACAGGCGGAGATCTCGAACTGGCGCAAGAGATCGGTATGCGAATAAAGGAAGAAGTGAAGGAGCACGAACATATCACATGTTCGGTTGGCGTTGGTCCTAACAAGCTGATTGCGAAGATGGCATCTTCTGTTAGGAAACCGGATGGCATAACCGTTATCAAGCCTGGGGATGTGGGCGATTTCCTCAAGGGTATGGAGCTTACCAGTCTGTGGGGTATTGGAAAGGTGACTGGGGAAAAACTTGAGCAGATCGGGATTACGACCATTGAACAGCTCGCTGCCCATGATGTTATTGATCTGATCAAAGTATTCGGGAAAAAGAAAGGTACATGGTTAAAAAAGGCGGCTGATGGTGTTGATGAATCTGTTGTAAAAGAAAAGATCGGTTCTGACCAGATAGGCAGGATAATTACATTGCCTCAAAACAGCAGGGATACAGAATTGATATTCCAGACCATCGATAAACTTGTGGAAGATGTGATCGACAAACTCGATTCGAGAGGGCTTTCTTTCAGACTGGTTACGGTAACTGTCATTACCTCGGATTTTAAAACACATACCAATAGCCATACCCTGAATCATCATGTATCTGACCGGAACATATTGAGGGATGCGGCCAGAGAGATATTAATAGCATTTATTTCTGAAACTACACTTGATCTCAGGCGCATTGGTGTTAGGGTAGGAAATTTGCAAAAAAGTAGCGGACAGACCACGCTGTTTGAATATTTGTAGTGGATGAAATAGTATTTTGCATCCAGGTTTCAATCCATAATTTAAAATAAATTCCCGTGAATATATACTACTATGCAGATTCTCATAACTGATATCATAGATGCCGCAATAATAGTCGGTTTTATTGCTTTATTTGTTCTATCCGACATTCTTCTTAAGAACCGTCTCAAACTCTCAATTTCCGGCATAGGCGCAGACCTTGCGATCGGTGCTTTTGTTATTCAGATGGCGGTATTGGCGAATCTGTTGACAGGTGAGAATATCGCGGATGTGGCAGTCATACAGATAAACCTTGCAATATCTTTTGTATTTGCATGTGTGTGGGCGCTGTGCGTCTGGCTGCCTACAAAGAACACGACTGCTGTTGTCGGAGTTTCATACATTTTAGGCACGGCTGTACTTGCAATTTCAACATGGAATCTTCTGGGCACGCACCAGGCAAACACTGTTCCAATAATTGCAGTCTCTGCACTTGGTATTGGCGGTATTGGGTTTATAATAGCCGATTCACTGTACAAAGAACATATCTCCCACAGGTTTGAGCATTTTATAAGTGACACAACTGCATACGATCTGACCGAAGCCTGTCGAAAAAGTGCGGCTGGTATGTATTCGATCGATCCTGTGCAGCCTGCGGTTGATATTATCAGGGGCGCTATTCGAAACCACGACTATACAACCGCCAAAATTGGTATCCGTTCGATCTCAGGATTTGGTTCAAAGATCATATCCGGTTCAAAAGGCACGGTAACAATTGCAAAACACCTGAACTCGCATTTGTATCAAGTTGGTATATTGGCTATGTTGGAGAAGGAAATTGACGTACTTGGTGAAGTGATCGATGCTGTTGGCAATATTGGTTACACTTCCTCAACGTCTGGAAGTGAAACTGCGGCAGTTGAGTGTCTTGTTACAATTGATTCAATTTTTGAGGCTTTGAAAAAACATGCTCATGATGAAAAGGCACAGCAAAATTTAGCGGCAGTAACAAACAGGCTCGCTGTTATATCGGCAGGTGCGAAACATATCGATTCAGTGGAAAAAGCGATTGCAATTCTCAAGAACATCGGTTCAGGCGCGGCTGCGAATAATCATGATACAGCATTGCTGAAGGTTAAGGGGGCGCTTATGGGAATTGCTAAACTGTCCAGTGAAAATGATCATTCTGCATCAACCAAACAGGCTGTGACAGCACTTCGCGATATTGGGCTCAAATCATCTCAGCAGCAGAAGAAAGGGCAGAAGCCAAAGGCTTTGTGGGAAGTCATATCAGGCATGCGGGAACTTGGTGAATCACTCGGAAGTTCTGGTATTGAAGATGTGATCGGCGCTCTTCGTGATATCGGAATTGCGATGGTGCGGAATCATTCTGAAACAGAGGTTTCAAGGGTTGTGGCAGCGATCGAGCATCTGGGTGAGTATGCATCTGGAAATGGTCTTGACGGGGGCGCATCCGGGTCAGTTGTAGCAATTTTGGAAATATGCGAGACATCGATCAAGGAACAACTAAAAGTTGCAGTGACTTCATCTGCTGCTGCACTTTCTAGATTGTCAAGGGTTGAGGCATTATCTGTTAGTGTCAATGATGCTGTTTTTGATCTTGGTAAGTATAGGGGTACGGATTCAAAGGGTGAGATGTATTCCTTTTTTGAAGATGCTTACCAGAGAATGTCACCGGGTCGTAAGTGAAAAATTAAGGTCGATAAATTTCGAAGAATATATGTATTGCAATTGTGTTTTATATGTAATTGAATTGTAATACGTATATAAGATATTCAGGAGAAGGGATTTTTTTGGAACTAAATGGAGTAGAGATCGAAGATACATATGCAGAAGCGTTCCCTATTAAAGTGGCACGGGTATTGATCACAGCAGCAACCAAGCACTGGGCAAAGGTGGCTGCACTTGAAGCGACTGGATTTGGTACGTCAGTTATCATGTGTCCGGCAGAAGCGGGTATTGAGAAGTTCGTTAGCGGCTCCGAGACGCCTGACGGCAGACCTGGTGTGTATATTCAGATATGCACGTTCGGCTACAAAAAACTCGAACAACAGGTACTTGAGCGTGTTGGACAGTGCATTTTGACAGCACCCACAACCGCTGTGTTCAATGGTCTTCCTGATGCTGAGAAGCAGTTTGACACCGGTTTCAAACTCAAGTTCTTTGCAGACGGTACAGAGACTGAAACAGAGATCGCAGGTAGGAAGATGCATGTAATTCCTATGATGGAAGGCAACTTTTTGGTTGAGCACTCGATCGGCGCAGTTGACGGTGTGGCAGGCGGTAACTTCTTTATGCTCGCAGACAGCCAGATGAGCGGTCTTGCGGCAGCAGAGGTTGCAGTTGCAGCGATCCAGGAGCTCGAAGGCACAATTACACCGTTCCCAGGTGGTATCGTTGCAAGCGGTTCAAAGCCCGGAGCTAACAAGTACAAGTTCTTAAAGGCAACCGCGAACGAGAAATTCTGTCCATCGATCAAGGACCAGATCGAAGGTACCGAGATCCCCGACGGTGTCAATGCAGTGTATGAGATCGTTATTAATGGTATAAGTGTTGATGCAGTTGGCAAGGCAACAGCAGCAGGTATCAAGGCAGCAGTAACCATTCCTGGTGTAAAAAAGATCACAGCGGGAAATTACGGCGGAACGCTTGGACCATACAAGTTCAATTTACACGACCTTTTGTAAGGTCGTTCTTTTCTTTTTTTGATTTTGATTCGGTTTTGTTTATTTTGTGTTTCGATTTATTTAGCTGATATGCTGAGAGCATAAATATTATGTTTGAGTTGAAACAAAAAAACAATACAACCGCCGCAGGCGGCATGTTCCATAAATACTAAGATGAGTGAATTCAATCGTTAGAAACGTTTTTCTTGTAGTATGTAATTTTTATAGATTATATAGTCCGAGTAGATCCAAGCATAGCAATATTTCTATTGGAAATGGCGGGTTGTGCCGCCTGCGGCGGAGTACTCCGGCATCAAAAAATGATACATAAACTCGGGTGTGTCCCGACGGGTAATGAATATTTATTGTGCAAGTTCTGGCACATATTCTTCTCTTTTAGACCAGATCATCGGTTTTATTCCATACTGTTGAAGAGCACTTTCGAATTCTGGATTTATTTTACACCTTTTGTATGCGTTTTTCATTATAAACTATCCACATAATTTGAAAGGTCTGGATATTTTTTATGGTATTCTTCAACAACTTGTTTTGCTGCTTTTTGTTTCACTTTACGAGCAACAAATTCGTTTTTATATTCTTTTTTGTAGTTGTTCAGAATTGTACTTAGGTGTTTACCTTCGAGATTTAATTTAAACAAATCCTCCTTCTCTTCAACCTTCTCAATTAAACCAAATTTTTCACATTCTCCAATAAAATGATCAACTATATTTTTGCCAAGTTTATTGCTAGCATAATGGGCAAGATTTCGAGAGGATTTACAAAATTGTTCCACGTTTTCTTTTGAAAAACCGTTTATTTGTGTGCTTTCACGCATATTTTTTGTGATTATTTCTGTAACAATTTTGCTGCCTATAGTTAGAGGATGAGATGACGGATAAAATTTTGTTAACACTTCAGATCTTACTTCATATCCATCATTGCCTAACATTTTTGTCAGGTTCTGATCATTATGTTGACTTTTGTATTGCTGATCTCTAGAATTTATTCTTGTGAATAATTGAAGTACCTCTCCTTCAAAAAGATTTACTTGCCAAATCAGCAATAAATCGTTAGAGTTAACATCAATTTCACCTTCACTTTCCTGTCGTTCGAGCTCTCGAACTATACCATCTGTTTTATGCGATGGAACGCAAATAACAAACTCCATCGTTTCAATTTTATCGCCTAACATATCCTCTAAATATGTTTGATTTTCAATCACTTTCGTTTTAGCTTCATATGCATCAGAAATATATCTTCCACGATTTGAATTTGCAGAAGATTTACATTCTACAAAAATAGCATGCTTTGTTTTTTCGTTATATATCAGAACATCGAAACTTTTAACACCAAGTTCAACAAGTGGCTCAGATGAAATAAATGCATAACCAAGATCATTGTAACATTTGCTCTCGGGTCCAAAAGCCGATATGCAGATATCAACTAATTTATCATGATATTCAGACCTTTCAAAATGATTTTCAAACGATTTGATTTCAGTTTGTTGGAGTTTCGTCTCTATATCCTTAATTTTTACTCGTACTTCTTTACCACCTTTTGATGCAAGTAGACGATTCAAATCGTGTTCTACGTCATCACCAGCCCCTTTCAAAACAACCACCTTAAATCAGGAATTCTGCTCTGGGGTCAATTGATTTAATTATAAATTCGTAAAATTTCATAAACTCAGAAAAAATCATCTTGCCATCCGGGAACATCTTAATGTGGTTTTCATTAGCTTTAATGCGAAATTGAAACCCTGACTTTGATACTAAATCAGAACTTAAAAATAGTGATCCTTCTCTAGCTATGAAATCTACAATAGTATAATCTTTGTTGAGTTTTGCTCTGAATTCACTAATATCATGATATTCAATTGATTGATTAAGTTGAATTGAAACTGGTGTACTGCTAGGGATATCGAAGCTCCGGCCTGCTGTTTTTACAGGTAACACTTTAAAGTCTGACCCATCGTAAGCCTTCATTGTTTTTCTGGATTCATTTACTGATTTTTCTAAAATATTAAACAATATATTTAGATTTCCTGCAGCAAAAGTAAAGAGGCCTTCATCATCTATTACAAATTTAATTGCTTCTGGAATATTTACGACAAATCTGCTAGGCAATACTCCATATTGATACCCCAATTCTTGAAGGGCTTCTCTTCCATCGTCACCCCAATAAGTAATCGTTCGATCATAGTCAGGTCTTATATGGGATTCAAACCGTGAATTTGGTAGCCTACGAGCTGTGAACTCTGTAATTTCAAGGTTTTCATAATCATTAATCAATTCTTCGGCTATTTCTCTCATGAGAGACGGTTTGAAAAATAAATAGTAAGTGTTTACATCAGAACTTAGAAAGTCTCGGATTTTTGGTATTTCTTTTTTCTTCGTCTTTCTATAATTGGTGTAAAATATTACCACTCCTGTATCAGCATCATGGGTTACATAACATTCAAGAGGGGCTTCATCCAAATCAAATTTAATGTGGGAGACTGAACCTAGATTACGCACTGTCGTAAAACCAAAAGATTGAAGAGCTTCAAAAAAATGGATTTTATTATGCTTTGTAATTCCTACAATAATTGTTAAATCGTGGTCGACTTGGGATGAGTCATAATTTTTAACAAGATACTCTCTAAATTCAGGAGGATTGTCAAATTTAATGTCAGGTATTGAAAACAGTTTAACTTCATCCATAGTAAGTCCACCAAGTTATTTATTTTATATAGCAATATCTATTATTATATATTGAACACAAACATTCCATGACTGACTAAAATTTTCATGTGCAGAAACTTTAAATATCCTAAAAATACAAAGCTTTGTCATCATTTCTTTTAACCAATAGTGTCAACAGTAAGCATTGTTGCAAGTAACATTATAGATAACTTCTCATTGATTGAGATAATATAAATATTCATCGTCAGAATATCTTTTTTCATTCAATTTTCATTTTGTTAATGGAGGGCTGTGCCGCCTGCGGCGTATTGCCCTGTTCTCAAAACATCTAAACAAACAACTCTCCTTCAAAACTAAAGCCCAATCGCCGTAAACCCTGCACTAATAACATCCCTCGGATCGACCCCTGTAACCTGCATCATCACGTAAACACCAAGGAATGTGCCTATCATACTCCCGATATTTGCAAAAGCGGCAACCAGTATTACGCGGAAGAGATTGTTGTTCAGCATTTCGCTTGTGGTCTCGATTTCCACCAGCATTTTGAAATCTTCGGTTGTCGGGTTTCTCTGTTTTGCTTCCATGAGTCCTGCAAACCAGCCGGCTGCCATCATTGGATTTAGGGATGTGAGCCATGCCACGAAGAATGCGGTCAGGACGGAATACGGATGTCCGCGTGCAAGCATGGCACCTGCTGCACTTAGTACGCCGTTGATTATGAACCACCAGCCAAATGCAATCAGAAGAAGTTTTAGCGGTGTGCCTGAGAGGATTAGCAATGTAAACGTTGCGAGAGCGATTCCAACGATCCCAAATCCGATAAATTTCATGATGCCAAAGCGTTTCTTTGGTACTTCCATAAGTGTCTGGGGTGCGGGGATCGTTTCAGGGGCTTTGAGGAATTTCTCAATACCGGACCTGTGGCCTGCTCCCACAACGGCAACGATCTTCTTTCCGCCGCCGGCAGCCGCTCGTACGAGATTTCCTGCAATGTAGGCATCCCGTTCATCGATCAGAACCACGGCTGCGGTGGGTGCGATGCTCCTCAGTTCCTCTATGAGCATAGTGACCATATCCTGATCTGTGATGGTATCGATATCAAAATCCTTTCCACCACCAAAGCCCAATGCTGCGCCAAGCAATGCTCCTCCCATGCGCAGTTTTTCGATCAATTTCATCTTGCTCCAGAATCGCTGGAGCGTTATCTGGATATCTCTGTCTATAAGCGCAACCTGTGCACCAGCAGCCTCGGCTGCATCAATCGCAGATATCATCTCGGCACCGGGTTTTACTCCCATATCATCGCCGATCTTCTTTTGCACGTATGCGAGAAGCCAGTGAACCAAAAAGAAATAGACCTTGCCTTCACTTAGCAGGTCTTTGATCGGAACCTTTGAGACACCAACCTTGCCTTTGAGTGCGTCATACCTTCCCTTGCACAGTTCAACCGCAACAATATCAGGTTTTT
>JAUSPM010000198.1 GCA_030655675.1 Methanosarcinaceae archaeon
AAATTCGATGTGTATATAGGGTAACGCCGCGCATGCGCGGATTGTAGAATCGTTTTTATCATGCACTCATTAAACACTCTGTACAACAGTGCTGCACCAGCTATACAAATACGTTAGTTATAATTATAATTATACTTATAATTATACTTATAATTGTTAGTGATACTTGATCTCTTTTATTGCCTCTTTGAAACACAGTGTCCCAATAGGTTTTATATTCAATTTATTTTTATTACCAAGAGAATTTGAACGCAGAATACTGATCATTGCCATGTGAGAATGGTCGCCATAAGAAACTCCACCATCATTATTTATGAACGAGTAAAGCAAACTGTATGATATTTCGTGCATTTCAAATACTGCATTAGTAACTGCACTAAATGATGATGTTCTTCCTTCCAGTTTAGACGTATCAACCAGATCGATAGCATCTGTTACATTACTTTCATTTACCATGATCTCTCGAACGATCCCAATTCTTTTTTGCAGACACATAATTCATCACCCCGAGATATATTATTTAATACCAATTCCTCGCTACCAATTTTATTTATATTGACAAAGGTATCTTTGTTGAAATTTGTTTCACATTGTTTAAGATAAACACACTGCCTTATCTGATTGAATATTACACATGTTGTACAATATTGCTCTCGATTTTCTGCAGTGTAGCCTATTTCTTCAATTAAGCACATATTCTTGCCCAACTCCCCATTTATTCAATGACTATTGCCATTTTTTATGCAGATATTATGTACACTTCTACTTATATTGAAGAGCAAATCTGCATGTGTATAGTGTTTAATTTTATTTTATTTTATTTTGAAATGAGCAGCAAAATCCAATTTGTACTGGAATATCACTGCATCAATTTCCCCACTACAATTAAATCGGATTACATTACATATAAACCTTACTAATTATTCGAATTTTAAATCATGTGTTGAAAATTTCGATTGACATATGCGAATAATATCAAGCCTCATGCCACCATTATCCCCATGTAAACATCCTAATCACAACCAGAATAATAAAAATACGGCATGAAGCGTTCAAGTTTTACACACTTAAATCTGTTCTGGAGTATGTAGTTGACGGATTTACTTGAATCCATAAAACGACTTTATTTCCAATCAGATCTCTCTGATATCCAGCACCTTCTCAAGCAACATACCCTCTACAATTATAGGCATATCGCGCTGTGCATTCACAAGTGCATTACTCAACTTCCAATCCTTTTCTGCATAGATAGTAAGAATCGGCTGGTCTTTCTTAACAGATTCCCCGCGCTTTTTGTGAATTAACACGCCTGCACCTTTATCGTTTGGTGCACCTGCGAGCCTTGCGATCTCAACAAGTCGCTTGTTATCAAACTCGATAATATATCCATCAGTTTGTGCACGCAGCTCTGCAGTGTGCTCACCTACCTTGATGTCCTTATGAGTAACATTAGGATCGCCACCCTGGATCTCTATGATCTGTTTTAATTTTGCCAGTGCCTTACCATTTTTAATGGTCTCAATAGCAAGATCATGACCCTGTCCTTTGGCTGCCACGCCCCCCATCTCAAGAAGCATACCTGCAAGCACTGCACTTTTTTCGATCAGGCTGTTCGGACCTTCTCCTGTTTCAAGGACTTTTAGTGCCTCTATGACTTCAAGTGCAGGTCCAACTGTCCTTCCGATCGGGGAAGAACCGTATGTCAATGCACAATCAACGTTCATGCCCAGTCTCTCACCGAGATTTATCAGGTCACGTGCAAGTTTGCGACCGGCCTGAACATCAGGTATTTTGGTGCCTGCACCTGTTGGAATGTCAATAACCACATTATCCGCACCTACTGCACCTTTCTTTGCCATTATGGATGCCAGAAGCTGGCAATGCGGATCAACCGAGAGTGGATACTCGATCCTGATCAGTTTATCATCCGCAGGCGCAATATTTGTCGCACCTCCCCATACAATTACCCCACCAACCTTCTCAGTCATTTCCTTGATCTGTGCTGCGTTGAACTCAACCGGTGCGAGTATTTCCATCAGGTCTGCTGTTCCGCCTGCACCTGTAATAGCCCTGGAACTTGTTTTTGGGATCAGCAATCCATTCGCTGCAACAATTGGAACAACCAAAAGTGAGATCTTATTTCCCGGAACACCGCCGATAGAATGTTTATCCATTATTGGATGGGTATCAAACACAATTCTATCACCAGTGTCGATCATTGCTTTTGTGAGCCATTCGGTCTCATCGTCACTTAGATTGTTAATATAAGATGATGTGATAAATGCAGATAATTCGATATCGCTCAGACTTTCATCCACGATATCCCTGACAACCAGATAAATTTCGTCCTTGGTCAGTTTTATCTGATCCATCATCTTTTTGATGATTTCAGTGGATTTAGGACGTGTCGCAGGAACCACTTCTACAGGCTCGGTCCATTCTCTTTTAAGCCGCTGTGCAACCTCATGATACACTCCGATCATACCCGGTGCGATCATATCTTCAGTGGTGTCCACAATCGCGGTCAGGCTCCCATGATCTTTAACATATACACGATCGCCCTCAATAACACCGAGTTCTTTTGCATCAATAACATTTAGGACTACTTTGAATTTTCCGACTTTGATATCAAGAGGTTGTATTTTTAATTGCATTTTTTCACCTTGCGTTTTTATTTAGTTTTGATTTGCGGCAACGGATAAATAGATTTACTTTTTGTATTTGTTTTGCACTTTTTTTTAAGCCGAATCAAACCGCCGCAAGCGGCGCACCCCACCATTAATGATACTAATCGCATTTCATTAGCCTCTTGCAGTAGTTAATAGTTAGTAGTTATACTACTCCGCAAGTATAATTTAGAATTATATCTGACAGCCACAGAGTACACAGAGTACACAGAGGGAATGTTGTTACGTTCTCTGTGCCCTCTGTGGCAGAAAGTCACAAACAGTAGATATTGTTTAGTATAGT
>JAUSPM010000201.1 GCA_030655675.1 Methanosarcinaceae archaeon
CGCATTCCAAAATTTTCTTGTACATTTTTTGCTAACGATTTCGATTATTCTATTTTGTATGTATGGAACGTGCCGCCTGCGGGCGGTCGCATTGTTTTTAGTTTCAAATCACCATTTCATTTGCACAGTCATTTTAAAATAGCTATACAAATACCTTCTTTTTTATGCAATGAGTCATTTTGGAAACAGATCACTTTCTCATCTCAAGAACATCACAAACATTCTCGATCGTATCCTTCACTGTGATCATACCTTCTTCATCGTCAACCGCCGGCTTTTTCACAATACCGCCAAAGTGTCCGCCGTCGCCTGTAACGACCATGCCATGAATATGCATCCAGTCCTGAACAACCTGTATCGTCTTTTCCTGACCGCCGTTTCGTGAACCGCCAACAGCCATTGCTGCACCCAGTTTTCTCTTAAGTTGGAATCCTTGACGTCGCAAAAGTACACTCCTGTCAAACAATGCCTTGACCTGTGCAGTGACGCTTCCAAAATAGACCGGTGTTGCCACGATGATTGCATCGGCATCTGCTAATTTAGAGTACACCAATTCCATATCATCACTTATCGAGCATTTTTCACCGCGTGCACATGCACCACATGCTGTACATGGTGCGATCTTTAAAGATGACAAAAGTACACTGTCAGTCTCAAATCCTCTTGCTTTTGCAGCATTTAGTACAGTATCTATCAAATATTCGTTATTTCCGCCTGCTGTGGGGCTTCCTGATATACCTAAAATCTTCATATTATCACCGCACCCTTTATGAATTGGGTAGATATTAGTTTTTGGTATATGGTTGCCACCGAATAATTCCCTTAAACTTATCTACAATTGCAACTTTATTTAATCTACAAATGGGAAACAGGGGAAATTATGCTTAAAGATTTGTTTAATCCTGAATCGGTTGCGGTCATAGGAGCCTCGCGAACCAAAGGAAAGGTGGGGCGGGCGGTACTTGAAAACCTGCTCAATGATTTCAAAGGGAACATCATTCCCATAAACCCCAAATCGGATGAGATTTTGGGACTGCCGTGTTATCCAACAATTTTGGACGTTCCTGATAATATCAAGGCTGACCTTGCAGTGATAGTCGTACCTGCCCGTTTTGTTCCAGGAATGATAGACGAATGCGGGCAGGCGGGTGTTAAAAATGTTATAGTCATTTCAGCAGGATTCAAGGAATCAGGTGTTGAAGGTGCAAAACTTGAGCGGGAATGTGTCTCGGTCGCAACAAAACACGGTATGCGGATGCTTGGTCCGAATTGTCTTGGTCTTATTGATACAACTTCAAACCTGAATGCATCCTTTGCCGCGTCCATGGCACATGGGGGTAACATTGCGCTGATGTCGCAATCGGGTGCCATTTGCACTGCCACACTTGACTGGGCAGATGCGAATGATGTGGGATTTTCAAAATTTGTCAGTCTTGGAAACAAAGCAGACCTTACAGAGAATGATCTTCTCTTGGAATTTGCAGACGATGATTCAACAGCCGTAATAACCGCATATCTTGAAGGCATCAAGGATGGACCGCTGTTCATGGATATTGCACGCCGTGTTTCAAAGGTCAAGCCAATTATAGTGCTAAAATCAGGCAGGACTGCTGTAGGTTCTCGTGCAGTGTCCTCACATACAGGTACACTCGCAGGTTCAGATGAAGCCTACAATGCTGCATTCAGTCAGAGTGGAGTTATCCGCGCAGATTCTTTGGAAGACATGTTGGATTGGGCGCGTGCATTTTCTTCCCAGCCAATTCCGAAAGGCAAAAACATTGCTATACTCACAAACGCAGGCGGTTTTGGAATATTGACAGCCGATGCCTGTTCAAAGGCAGGATTATCCCTCTCATCTTTTGAAGAGTCCACATTATTGCGTCTTCGTGAACGCCTGCCATCTGCTGCAAATTTCTACAATCCTGTGGATGTTCTCGGGGATGCAAGTGCAGAATTGTACGGGTATGCGCTTGAAGTATTGTTGGATGATAAAAACGTAGACGGAATAATTCTTTTGACATCACCACAGGCAATGACTGCTGTGGATGAGATTGCAATGATCGTTGCCGATAAGGCTAAATTGTCCGAAAAACCGATCCTGTGCAGTTTTGTCGGAGGCACCATGATAGCAGAAGGAGAGCGAATACTAAACAATCGCCAGATCCCGAATTATTCATTTCCCGAGCGTGCTGTTGCCAGTATGCGTACATTGTGCGCTTATTCCGAAATAAGAAAACAGATATACAATCCGCCGGCATCCATTGAATCTGATAAAGAAATGGCGGCTAAAATCCTTGAAAATGCTACTAAACGAAATCAGCAGACACTTGGTCTTGAATCATTCGATATACTAAAAGCATACAACATCCCTGTTGTTGCAACAGCGATTACGAAATCACTTCCGCAGACCATTGAAGCATGTGAGGAAATTGGATATCCTGTGGTCATGAAGATCGTTTCTCCTGATATATCTCACAAATCCGATGTGGGAGGCATTCGTTTAAACCTCAAGAACGTGGATGAGGTCGAGCGAGCTTATCACACCATGATGTCGGATGTCGGGCGGTACATGCCGGATGCACATATCGAAGGTGTTCAGATCCAGAAGATGGTGACTGGTGGAAAGGAAGTTATAATTGGCATGAATCGTGACGTTCAATTTGGTCCTCTCATGATGTTCGGGCTGGGTGGAACGTATGTCGAGTTCCTGAAGGACGTGTCCTTTGCCGTGGCACCTATCAACAAAGATGATGCAAAGCACATGGTGTCATCCATCAAGACATATCCACTGCTTGCAGGTGTGCGGGGTGAGGAACCTTCGGATATTGGTTCGATCGTGGATACTCTTACAAAGGTATCGCAGATGGTGGCTGATTTCCCGCAGATACTTGAATTTGAGATAAATCCTCTGATGGTTTTGCCTGATGGTCAGGGTTGTGTTGCTATGGATATCAGGTTGACTATAAGGGAAGGATAGAAATGTTGAATAAGAACGAATTTAATTATGTAATTATAATTATCAAATTGATACGTAATCAAAATACTGGAGGGAAACTGTGGCATCTATATTGATAAGTTCATCTGAGAAATATTCCGGTAAGAGTGCTGTATGCATTGGGCTCGGGACGATACTGAAAAAAAAGGGATATACTGTTGGGTACATGAAACCGATCGGGAACCTGTTGGTTGATATAAACGGCGTGCTTGCAGACGAAGATGCAGAGGAGATGCGAAAGGTATTCGATCTTAAAGACTCGATCAAAGATATCACTCCAATCCTTTTGAGAGAGAATCTGACTCATGATGCGCTTGTTGGAGTTGAAAAGGAACTTGGTAAGACATTGAATGATGCATTTTTGAATGTGTCGGAGGGAAAAGATCTGGTTCTTATTGAGGGTGCCGGAGGTATTGGCGGTGGTGCTATGTACAATCTATCTGATCCGGAAGTTGCATCGATATTGAATACAAAAATCATTCTCATAACCAGATATGACTCTGTTTTTGCAGTTGACCGCATCCTTTGCGATTTTAAGACGATCGATGATCCGGATATGATCGCTGGAGTAATCTTGAATGAAGTGCCGGATAGTGAATACGAAAAAGTGACTGAACTTGTGGTTCCGTTTTTGGAAAATAAGGGTATTACTGTATTTGGCGTTATACCA
>JAUSPM010000207.1 GCA_030655675.1 Methanosarcinaceae archaeon
ACTAGCAGGTATAGAGGAAGCTTTAAATCTCGCCTATAAAGCTGAAATGAAAGTACAGATATCACATCTTGATACAGGTTTTGAAATATATCCATCCAATGGAGAAATAGACATCATTGCTGCAAAAGAGACGCTTAAGATTTTCGATAAATATCTTGAGATTGGCGTTAACGCTGCCTTTGATGTGATTCCAGGTACTAGTGGTGGCATAGTTCATGTACCATATCTATTGGGATACTTTATGCCTTGGTTGAAGCAGGCAGGCTCTATATCCAATTTTATAAGCTGCTTGAAAGCAAATGATTACAGGAACGAGTTGATCAGTAAGATATACGCCGGACATTGGTATAGCATAAATCCGAGCATTGATCCGGAATGGGATCTGAAAATGATTGTTGAAAAATGCGAAGAAAGCACTTATCAGGATTTGTCTATCAGGGCAATTGCAGATTTAATGTGTATGGATTCGGTCAGAGCTGTATTAATGCTATTGTTGGTAGATCAAACAACCATGGTTCATAAACATGCCAAGTCAATTGAAGGCGTTAGGGAATTGTTAAGACATGACAGAGCGAGTGTATGCACAGATACTTTTTCTTTTGATGAGAAGGGTATCTATGGATTGGATAGTGAAATACCGGAAATACTGCCTCATCCACATACTTATTGTGCTTTTCCCAAATATATATTGGAATCAGGGATGGACAGCATTGAAAATACCATCCGAAAAATCACAGGATTTCCAGCTGAGTTCACAGGCTTGCTTGGAAGAGGTATCATCAGAGAGGGTTATTATGCTGACATACTGATAATTGATATGGAAAATCTAAAAACCAATGAGAATTATCAGGAACCCAGAAAATATGCAGAAGGAATAGAATATGCATTTGTAAATGGTGTTTTATCTATAGAAAACAATCAATTAACTGGAAAAAAATCTGGAAAAATTTTAAAAAACAAACACCGTGTTTAGAAAATTAACACATACATATTTTAGTAATCAGAAAAATCGCCTGAAACCGTTAGTAATTATCGAAATTAACCAATAATTATTTATGGCACGATTTTTGCTTTAGTATATAGGTTAATAATATGAGGTGCAATTATGTGGAATGTTGAAATTAATAAAAATTTGTGTAAAAGATGCAAAATATGCATACAGACTTGTCCTCGAAAAGTTTTTGATGAGAATGAAGGGGATGATGTCATAGTCGCACACTTAGGTGATTGCACAGGATGTCAATTATGTGTGAGGCACTGTCCTGAATTTGCGTTGAGCGTGGAGGAACAATAATATGAGCAAAGTTGTTTTTACTCAGGGAAATGAAGCGTTTGTACTCGGAGCGATAGATGTCGGAGCCAGGTTTTATGCAGGTTATCCTATTACACCCTCCACAGAGATAGCTGAAATATCTTCTGTACAATTACCAAGGCATGATGGTGTATATATACAAATGGAAGATGAGATTTCCAGTATGGCTGCTATCGTCGGTGCGTCACTGTCAGGTACGAAATCCTTCACAGCTACCAGCGGACCCGGTTTCTCATTAATGCAGGAAAACCTGGGCGTTGCGATAATGGCTGAAGTACCATGTGTTATTGTGAATATTCAAAGATCAGGACCCAGTACCGGCATGGCGACAAAACCGGCTCAGGGAGATGTCATGCAAGCTAAATGGGGAACACATGGTGATCATGGCATCATAGCTTTATCACCGTCATCAGTTCAGGAATGTTATGAGCTTATGATAGATGCTTTCAATCTGTCAGAAAAATACAGGGTGCCTGTAGTTATTCTCGGTGATGAAATTATAGGTCATATGAAAGAAAAACTGGTATTGAAAGATAGGGATAACATCACAATTGTGAATAGAAAGCAACCAACATGCCATCCGGGTGACTACAGACCTTATGATTACTCAAATGGAATAGCGCCATTGGCAACTTATGGGGGCAATCATCTTCTGAGAGTAAGTAGCTCGATGCATGATGACACAGGATATCCCAACAACAATCCGGAGATGGCCAGCAGATATATTAAATATTTGACCGATAAAATTGAAAATAACAAACACGATATAGTTATGACCAAGCAGTTTCTGCTAGACGATGCTGAAATAGTAATTGTGAGCTATGGTTGTTCGGCGAGATCTGCTTTAGCTGCCATGGAAGCGGGCAGAGATAAGAATATCAAAATAGGTGTCCTCCAGTTGTTGACCATATGGCCTTTTGCCGAAGAACAGGTAAGCCAAGTGCTTAAGAAATCAAAAATGGTGGTTGTACCCGAGTTGAACCTAGGGCAGGTTATAGGTGAAGTCAAGAAACTAAATGACTATGGAACGAGAGTTGTTGGTGTTAATCGGGTGGATGGCAAAAATATTCACCCCAATGAAATATTGAATGCGATTATGGAGGATACATATGGCAGGATACGGTGACTATTTACTGAAAGAAAAATTTCCTTTGTTCTGGTGCAAGGGATGTGGCAACGGGATAGTTCTTCAGGCCATCGTGAGAGCATTTGATAAAAAGGGTTTGGACAAGAGAAACACCGTTGTTGTCACCGGAATAGGCTGTTGGGGTAAAGCGGACGATTATATTGACACAAACACATTTCATGGCACACATGGAAGAGCGTTGGCGTTTGCTACAGGCAT
>JAUSPM010000212.1 GCA_030655675.1 Methanosarcinaceae archaeon
TTAGTGAAAATTGTTGTTTCTATGTTCAGGAATGGATTAAAGAAAACAAAACTTCCGGAATTGATTATTGAATTCTTATCAAGGTTCCTGACTGCTCTATTGTATGTTGTAGTAATTCTTGCATTCATAGGGGCACTTGGATTTGCTGTTGGTTCGATGATGATCAGCCTATCAGCAGTTCTGGGATTGATCTTAGGTTTCGGAATGCAGGATTCCCTTTCGAATCTGGCTGCAGGGGTCTGGATTGCCAGTCTTCGACCGATTGACAAAAACGAATACGTGGAAGTCAACGGTTCAATTGGTACTGTCAGTGCTGTTGGTATTCTGGCAACCGAATTGCTTACTCCTGACAATAAATTCGTCACCATTCCGAATAAATTGGTATGGGGGAGCCCTATTATTAATTATACCCGAATGCCCACAAGAAGGGTTGAGGTCAATGTTGGTGTAAGTTATAATTCTGATCTGAACAAGGCAATCCAGGTGGCAATGGAGCTTATGAAGGGTCATGCAATGGTGTTAAGCGATCCCGCACCCCTTGTTGTGACTACAGAACTTGCAGATTCGTCAGTGAACTTCCAGCTCAGGGCATGGGTAAATACTGGAGATCTCTGGGTCGTTAAACGCGAGCTCACGAAAGGAATTTTCGAGGCTTACAAGAGGGAAGGCGTGGAAATCCCATATCCGCAGATGGATGTTCATATGAAGAAAGAGTGAGAGTGAATTTTTGTTTTGGGCGATTGTTGGGGGGGTCGTCCAATTCTTTTATTTTTGTTTTGTATTTTTAGTTATTTTTGATGCCGAAACAATCCGCCATAGGCGGCGCGTTTCTCCATAAATGAAAAATTAATCACTGATTGTCGCATTAATTCGGAGTATACAGTCTTACAAAAGACTGTCAGAAAAGTTCATATTATGAGGATCAGTGGTATGGGAATGCGCCGCCTGCGGCGGTTACAATTTTTTCATATTTTCATTGTTTTTTTCTCGTTATTCATCAGTGTTATAAATCATAATACTCATTTTAGTGTTAGGTTTAGGTTTAGGTTTAGGTTTAGGTTTTATCATGATCGAAATAGTGGGATTACGAAAAGAGTACGAGGAATTTACCGCAGTTGACGGTCTGGATTTTTCTGTCAACAAGGGTGAGATATTCGGTATTGTCGGACCGAATGGTGCCGGAAAGACCACAACCCTCAAGATGATAAGCGGTCTCATACGACCTAGTGCGGGAACTATTACGATCAATGGACTTGACATTGAAGAAGAACCTGTTAAGATCAAATCATTCCTTGGGTTTCTGCCGGAGGAATCTCCGCTTTATGAGAGCATGATGGTTGATGATTACCTCATGTTCTTTGCAGAACTTTATAGTGTTGACAAAAAGAGTGCAAAAAAGCGGATCAATGGTCTGTTGTCCGACCTTTCCCTAAATTCCGAAGGGAAAAAGATTGGCGACCTGTCCAAAGGTATGCGCAGGAAGGTTGCGATCGCACGTTCGCTTATCAATAATCCTGATGTGCTGATATATGACGAACCAGCATCAGGACTTGATCCTATGACCTCGAAATATATCACTGATTACATCGCCTCGCTGAAGGAGACGGGGAAGACCATCCTGTTCAGTGCTCATAATCTCTATCAGGTGGAATCGATGTGCGACCGTATCCTGATAATGAATGACGGGAAAATAATAACGCTTGGAACAATGGATGAGATACGCAAGGAATTCGGGCACACATCATATCATGTTGAATTTACTGTTGATGATGTCAGTGATTTTACTGCTGCCAATATTGAGAAAGCGGATGGACATTATGTTATCACGACTGATAACATTGATGTGGTAAATGTTACTACAAAATGGGTGGCATCCAAGGGAGGGGACATAATCGAGATGCGGACAATTGAGCCTACGCTGGAGGATATCTTTTTGGAATTGATGGGGTTTGAGTCTGGTAAAAGGGTGTATTCCGGGGAGTGACGTAAGGGTTTATCCTTATACCACATTTCGATTTATGATACTATCGAAATGAGAATCAAAACTAAATATTGTGTCAATCCCATACGTTTTTACAAGAGCGACAGATGAGCAATCTGTAAAACTTAAACCTTTACTGCAATATTCACAGAAGGTATTCCAGGATTGATTGAAAACTTCATCGTCCACTTTTAGCATTATTACCCTAGGGGATTCGATGATTGCTTTTCCGATCATTAGCGGAATTTCGGCATTGTGTGTTCTTACGCGTGCAAGTGTTACTGTTTCATCAAACACATAATCTGAAGTATAAACGGTTCCACCCCTGCCACTTAATGCAAATTCCAACAAGCGCACTGCTTCAGCATGATAAACATCATTTTTTGAATACATGGCAAAGAATATGCATGAATCCACAAATATTGACAATTATTCACCGCCGTAAAGATATTCATCTGTTTTTGTCGCGTCTGTTTTACCCATATCAACAGGTTTTTGCATCAATTGCCACAAAGTATCGTTTTCAATTGGCGTATTTGGTTGTGATTGTGATAAATGTGCAATGAAGTCATCTTCATGAGTAATGGCATATTCGATAGCATCGTCAATTAATTGCTGCTGTGATAATTTCAGATCTATGAGCCTTAATCTGGATTGCATCTTTTCAATTTTATTTTTTGTTTTTCGAGGTATGCGTGTTGGGATACTTGACATTAAAATCACCTTGGTAGCATATATTACATTGTAGCATTGTTACATATATGTTTTTTGGTGTAGGTCGGTTTGATGCTATGTGCGACTCATTAAAAGAGTAAATATGTAAAAAAATAAGGATTGTAATATAGTGAAAACATTGGACTGCAAAGAAAATATTCAGTCATCTAATTTATTGGTTGATATTTATGCAACGTGCCGCCTGCGGCGGTTGTTACTTTGTCATTTGTTTCCATTCAAACAACCATATTTGTGTCGTATAATTAGACATATGGATACAAAACAACAACATTTATAAATCGTTATGTTCAATCGAACATAACAATGACAACTAAACATATTATTCTATCAATTGCCGTCTTATCCATATTGCTGTTAGCATCAATTTCAGGGTACATAGGCATATTGGATAGCGACAAGACCGTCCTGAAGATCTACCATGCAGGTAGTCTTAGTGCGCCAATGGAAGAACTGGAACAGAGATTCGAAGAACTCCATCCTGATGTAGATGTGCAGCGCGAGCCTGCCGGCAGTGTGGCCAGCGTGAAAAAGATAACTGAACTCGGCAAGCAGGCTGATATACTGGCGTCTGCAGATTACAATCTCATTCCGTCAATGATGATGCCGGAATTTACAGACTGGTACGTGGCATTTGCCCGCAACCAGATCGTTATAGCATACACAAATGACAGCAAATACAGCGATGAGATAAATCAGGATAACTGGTTCAAGATACTCAGAAAACCTGATGTGACTTTTGGCATTTCTAATCCCAATGATGACCCATGCGGTTATCGCTCACAGATGGTCACGCAGTTGGCGGAAAATCATTATGCTGATGCAAGTATCTATGATGACCTGATGGCAGCCAACACTGGAATAACGGTATTGTCAGAAGGCGGGTCGCATACCATTAAGGTTCCACCGTCAGAAGAGATCGATCCAAACACAGAAAAAATAATGCTACGAAGCATGGAAACCGAACTCTCCTCCGCATTGGAAATGGGTGAGATCGATTATTTCTATATCTACAGGAGCGTTGCAGTCCAGCACGGATTCCGGTTTGTAGAACTGCCGCCTCAGATCGATCTTGGTTCCATGGAATACTCAGACATGTACAGCAAAGTAAAAGTAGAACTCGCAAACGGGAACGTGGTTGAAGGCACGCCTATCGTATATGGATTGACCATACCCACGAATGCAACACAGCACGATCTTGCAGTGGAATTCGTGGAACTGCTGTTAAGTGAAGAGGGGCAATCCATATTTTTGGATAACGGACAACCACCGATAATACCTGCGGTTGCAAGTGATGTTGATGCTTTACCTGAAGGATTGAATAACTCATTTTCATGAAGATGGAATAACGGTAAGGTGTGAATGTGGGAATAGCAATGGTGAAACTGCAACGGTTGAAAAACGTAAGGGGAATTGACCCCCTGATGTTGTTATTCTACATTTTATCGTTGTTCCTGTTGCTTTTTGTTTTTGTTACTCTTGCCAACATGATGGTCGGGCAGGTGTTTACAGACCTTTCAGGTCTTGTGGATGCAGCAGCGAGCAAACCTGTGATAAAGTCCATATTCCTGTC
>JAUSPM010000215.1 GCA_030655675.1 Methanosarcinaceae archaeon
ACCCCATTATCTTTTGCAAACTGCTCTGCATTTTTTGTCAATCCATTCTTTGAGATTATGCAGAAATGTTCATGTCGGTTATTATTTTTCCAATCAACATGTTTTGTTTTGTTCATCAATTTTTCGATAACATCTACACCGATCTTTCTATTTTTCCATTTACATTCAACAAACATGATATCTCTTGATTCCTCATTGAATGCCACAAGGTCAATCTCATTGTCCTTGTGCCACCACTTACCAATTCTCTCAAACCTAAATGGCAGATCATCCATGATCTCATATAGGAATTCTCGCGAAACATCTTCAAAAACAAAATTTGTATGAACATCCAGTTGCGACTTTATAGTTTGGATCAAGGCATCAATATTACCATATTCGATCTGTGCTTCGTTTGGATAGATAAATTTAAACCAAAAATTGAACAAATTATCATTCAGATAATATCTAATATCGCGTACATTTTCTTTTTTTATTGTAACCGGCGTGGATTTTTTGACAATTCTTAGGTTATACAAGACATCTATGTACCTTGAAACTACAGACTTATCGAGTCCGGTTGTGTTGATTATTTCAGATGATCTCGTATTTCCAAATGCGATTGCTTTCAATATAAGGAAATAGTTCCTTGGCTCTCGTACTTCTTCCATCAATAAGAATTCAGGTTCTCTTTGCAGTACCGAACCTTTACTGAGCAGCATGTTTTCTATGTTCTTCAAAACACTATTACTGTCATTGAACATAGAAAGATAGAATGGTATTCCCCCAAGTACGGCATACGTCTCAATGCAATTCTGTATATCGTATTTTGGAACAAACTTACATACATCTTTGAAGTGAAGTGGTTCAACCAACCACTGCCCTGTGCGCCTGCCATAGAGAGGACTCTTGTATCCGAGCAGTGATTCCATCATTGAGACACTTGAACCGCACAATATTAGAGTTATTTCAGATTTTGATATTATCTCATCATATATCTTCTGGAACATTGATTCAATATCTCTTTTAGAATCGTGGAGGTATGGAAATTCATCAATGACAATGATAATCTGTTTCTTAAACCTTTTTGAAAATTCCTTAAAAAGTTCAATATAATCGATAAATTCTACGGTTGAAAACAATGGCTCATCCACCATTTCAGCCATCTTTGATTGAAGTTCTTTGATATTGTCATTCCATCGTTTTTTTCCGGCAAGGAAGTAGATGGATGGCATTTGTGGTTTGCTTTCCATAAACTTTGCCAATAAATGCGTCTTGCCAACCCTACGCCGACCGTAAAAAATAAGCAGTTGGGGTTTATGTTCCAATAAACGTTCATTTAGGAAAGCGAGTTCTGCTTCGCGGTTGATAAATTGTTGCAACATGATTATACTAATCGTGTTGCAACTATATAGTTTTTATGATGGCATGCCATGAATGAATTTATTTGTTTTTGTTTAGCTGGTGGGGCGTTGTTGTGCAGGGTTTTTAATTAGTTCATGATAAAAATGATTCACCTCACGCGCAAGAGCGCGCATTGCCCTACATACACATCGAATTTTCAATCGCCATCTGCACATTCCACAAGTTTTAATAAATGGTTTGCTAACTATTTAGTTCATAGTATATATTTTATAAATATATAGTGCGAGTAAATCCGAGCATAGCGAGGATTTTCTCGTTCAAATTTGCATAGATGGAACGTGCCGCCTGTGGGCGGTCGCAATGTTTGGTTTCAAATCGAATCATTTCATTTGCGAAGTCATTTTAAAACAGCTATACAAATACGTTTATTTTAAGCAACTGACAAGATGACACAACCAAAAATAAAAACCACTATATACCCAAACAGTTTCTTAAAAGACCATGGATCTCACATACTGGTATCTTTTTCCTCTTGGCATCATCATATCGGCAGTGGCAATGTCGGCCGGAATTTCAGGTGCGAATTTCTGGATACCAGTCTACCTATTCATACTCAAACTTGACCCTCTTATCAGTTTCTGGCTAGCACTTTTGACAATGGTATTCGGATTTGGAAGCGGAGTTATCAGAAATCTTTACCAGCATACAGTCAACTGGTACATTGTCAAAAAATACCTGATAGCGACAATTCCGGGAGCGATCATAGGTTCTATCCTGACATCATACATTGGAGGGAAGATACTTGTACTAATATTCGGCTTTTTTGTGTTTATTTATGGGATATATTTGCTTATCACAGCCATTTCATCAAAGAAAGAGCCGCAAAAACACAGTCGGATATTTTGGGAATTGGGCTTTGTAGCGGGATTTCTCAAAGGATTGATCGCTACGGGACTGGGAAAAGTAATAGTGCCATGTATATGGAATCATGAAAAGATAAAGCATCCTTCTGATGTCATTGGTTCAACCGTAGTAATAATTTTCATTGTGAATATTGTAGCAGCATTGACTCGAATGAATCCTGTTTTCGTTGGAGCACTAATTGAGGATTGGTCTATGTTATTTGATATTATGATATTCGTGGTGCCCTCAGTCGTTATTGGTGGGCAGTTGGGTCCAAGAGTTATCAGGAATGTAAACGCTAAGTGGTTAAGGATATACATTTCTTTGATGCTGATTTTGGTTAGTTTTTTTATTGTGTTTAATGTCGTTTGAACAGTTTACTTGGATTATAATCCTACAATATTAGCATTAGTGTAGATTACAATCCAACACAATACATGATTTATGTAGATTACAATCCTGCACAATACACGATTTATGTTGATTGTAATCCAATACGTCAATACTTCCTGCACTTACCCTTAACAAAAATAACAGAAACCCCGCGCTTGCCCAATTTTTCATTTATCAATTCAAATAGAGTTCCAATCACACCCTCATCAATATCAAAACTCGTTACATCCGCAACCTCTGCTTTCACGACATCGGTAAGGTCAGGAACATCTTGTCCGCCTGTCATTGCAGCAATCTTGTTCTGTAGTACGATAACCACCACATCGAACCCGCAGTGCACAGCATTGATGAGTCCAACGATCCCCGAATGTGCCAGACCGAAATCCCCGATGACCGCAATTCCTTTTTTCTCGAACCCACATGCAACCGCTATGGATGAACCGAGTGCAAAGCCTGTATCCACCGCTTCTAGTGGCGCAGGGGCGCTGCGTACCGAACAACCGAGGTCGCCTGCAACCAGAACGTCAAGGTCATGCAGTATATGATACAGAGGCAAGTATGGACAATCATCGCATATCGAGCGCGCTCCCCTGCTGGCAATCGTCTGGATGTCGGTGTATTTGACCACCGTGTCGTTATTGATGTGGTCAAGTGCATATTCAATATGCTCGACATCAACCTGACCGTATGGAAGATGTCCTGTCTTTTTTCCCAACACATTATCGAGTATGCACAAATGAGATTCAATAAATGGTTCAGTTTCTTCCACGATAAGAATGCGTTTATGGGTTTTTACAAATTCACGCACGGTATTGAAAGGGATTGGATTCACCATACCAAGTTCAAGGTGTGAAACATTGGTGCGCGTATCCAGAACATTGGCAACAAGCGCGGAAGGATAACCTGATGAGATAATGCCAACATTCCACTTGCCACCACCCTTATTATCATACTCACCCTCATTTCCATCTTCACTCTCCGAACCCATTGTGAGTTTGTTCAAAAGCGTATTTTCTGCTTCTTCCACAAGTTTGGGGTAAGACTCAAGGTGTAATTTTTCGTGCTTTCCACGCATTGTGATCGCCCATATCGAACGATCAAAGACCACTTTGGTATCGTATTGATCTTTATTTACTTTCTTTACTCTATCAAGTAAACCTTCACTTATCTCCAGCCTGTGTGTGATCCTGACTATCACAGGTGCACTTACTTGCTCTGATAGTTCAAATGCTCTTACAACAGCGCTGTATGCGTCCTGCGGTGTTGATGGATCATATACCGCGACCTCAGCGATCTCGCCATACCATCTGGAATCCTGTTCATTTTGAGAAGCGGCAACTCCGGGGTCATCGCCTGCGAATATTACCAGCCCTGCACCGATCGTGTGTGTTACAGAAGTTACCAGAGGGTCTGATAATACGTTCATGCCAACATGTTTTGTGAGTACGAGCGCACGTCTGCCCGACACCGATGCACCCAGTGCACCCTCAAGCGCGACCTTTTCATTTGTCATCCATTTTGCATCGATGGTCGCATTTGTATCCACGTCCGCACCCACGACCGCACCCATGACTGCATCCTTGTTATTTTCCAAAAATCTGTCCATCACAGCGGTAATGGGATAACCGGCAACTGCTGTGACAAATGAGACATTGCTATCAACAGCTGCAAGATAGAGTGCTTCAAGTCCTGTTGTACTCGTTGTTGTCGGTGTCATTTGCATAGTTATTGGACCAAATTATTTAAACTGTTTATTTATGGGATGTGCCGCCTACGGCGGTTTTAATGTTTTTTGATTTAGTTAAACAAATATGGATCGATTATATGAATAAATTATATTGATCAATTAATACAACAATTCTGCATTTCTATTAATAGACTCATCAGGTCGTGCAAACCAAGGGAGCGCGGCAAGAGCACCAATTACACCATTGCCGTCAAGCCAGATCTCAACCCCGTGTTCTTCTGCATATTCTATGGCAAAATCATAAGTGAGTTCGCCATTCCTGCATTTCTTGCTGTATTCGTAAATGTTGTTTGCTTCAAAATCAGAAAGAACGACCATTCCAGTCTCATCTGAAACACTATACTTTAAGAGTGCTTCAGCAACCTCATCCAAAAGTTGCTCTTTAGCATCATTGTTCACGCAACCAAATTCAAGCACTGTGGATACACAGTTCTGTGTCTTTGCAGCGACTGGAAAAAGTTGCACAAGTGAATGTGACAAATAGATCGAATCATTACAACTAAGCTGGGTTGCGATGTTATGGGTTAGCGACCATGTCGCACCCTCTTCTTTGGTATCGGTATCATCAATACCGATCAACACACGCTCACGTCTTGGTACTGTGATCGTCCCTTTTGCTGCGCGCCCGCCACCGGATTCTGTCATCTCGGCCTGCAACACACCATTGGCTGTTGCCCTGCATTTTGTAGCACCCACTCCGCCACCTCCAAGTCCTGCGTAGGTGATCTTTACCTCATCGCCTTCCACAAGCACAGATTCGATGCCTGCGGCAGCAACGGAAGCCTCAAGTTTAAGCTCGGATGTTCCGACTTTCACAAGATAACGAAGCATATCCCCAACTGCTCTTGTCTGAAGGACAAGTGGTGCATGAGAATAATGGTATCTCGACCATGCAGCACCGCTATAGCAATTCGTGTGTTCTATTATCTCTGCATATTCGTTCCTGGAATCACAAACAGCGTATATTCCTTTGTACGGTATCGTGTAAGGGTCATTAAGTGTAACTTCTCTCATCTGTTCCTATTCTATATGCAACCGTTTAAATGTTTTGTTAAGCGGCTATATTTTGCATAATTTTGCATAATTTTACACAATTTTGCATATTACCTAACCAGACCTTCATCCTTCAGGCTGACATACCGTCCGTCCCCTATTATCACATGGTCAAGTACATCTATACCAAGAAGTTTGCCGCATTCGATGAGTTTTTCTGTGACTGCAATGTCCTCTTTGCTTGGTGTCGGGTCACCAGATGGGTGATTGTGTGCAAGAATTACGGATGCGGATGATTCGAGAAGTGCCGACTTAAATATTTCGCGCGGGTGAACAATATTTGAATTCAATGTGCCAATTGAGATGACCTCTTCGCGCAGGATCTGGTTCTTGGTATCCAGAAAAAGTGCGGTCAATCTTTCTTTTTTTTGCTCGCGCATCCTTGGATACAAAAGGGAATATACATCAGCAGGCGATCTGATCTTTCGTTTGGGCTCATCTGCAAAGGTTTCAAGTTTTCTTGCAAGTTCGAACATAGCAGCGATCTGGGTGGCTTTTGCAGGTCCTATTCCATGTATCTCTGTTAGTTTTGCGACATTCGCCTGACTTAATTGTTTAATGTTGTATTCAGACAGGATACGGTTTGACATGTTCACGACGTTTTCTTTACTTGAACCTGTACGCAGGACGATTGCCAGAAGTTCCGCGTTTGAAAGATTTTCTGCACCATATTTTATCAGCCTTTCACGAGGGCGCTCTTCTTGCGGCATATCATGGATCTTTATCTTATATTCACTCATAGGCGAGGTGAATAATATACATACATTATAATATATTCGGTTTGAAATGATTAAAAGTTTAGTATTTGTTTAGCTGGTATAAAGTTGTGTTGTAGCGTTGCGGATTAATGAGTTGTAAATAAAAACGACGCAACCATCCGTGCATAGCGCGGCATCGTTCTTCACCACTGCCCTGAATACACATCGAAGTTTCAATCGCTATCAACACATCTATTTTTGTATGGATTGCCATACATAAAAACTGCGTATTTTGCGAATGTGAATGGATGGTAGGTATGGAACATGCCGCCTGGCGGCGGTCGCATTGTTTTTAGTTTCATATAGAATAATCACATTTACACAGCCATCCTAATACATCTATACAAATACAAAGTTTAGAGTAAAGGGCATTTATTTTATGGCATGCTTATAATCAACGCCACAAGTTGACCTTGACATTCCTCAACCCACGTCTTCGAAGCAGACCTCATCCATTTTTCACCTGCGTGTATTGGATGGTCGCCACATATCATAAACAGCGTACCTTTCTCTGCGGCCATTGCGATCCGCCCTATATTTTCATCTACCATGCCGGCAGCATACCTTAATTCATCCCATGTCTGCGCCCTGTGCGCATACCTGTCGATTGCCCGTAGATGAACCGCCAGAATGTCAGGTTTGGATTCGAGTGCTTGAACTGCTGCATCTGTGATCTTGCTGTCGTATTCTATGATGTCCTGTGAGTCTGGAATACCAAATACTTCACTAACTCGATCTAAAAAAGTATCGGCACCATGTGATTCTATGACCACAGCCGATCTGCGTCCGGCATCATGTGCCCATTCAAGGATGGTTTGTATCTTCGGATTTGCAGGATCTTTTGCCCTCTCCCTGTAAATGTCATCAGTAGCATAAATGTGATGTTTCGTTGGATAATATCCCGTAAAGATGGAAGCAATTGCAGGTGTTGTGTGATCTGCTGTTGATTGACAACGTAAAACCATGCCTGATCCTGCAAGTTTTCGTATATTCTGGAATGTGTCGCCGATTTCGCTAAAATATCGGTATAGCGAATATCCAAGGCTATCAACAATTATCAGTACCACTTTTTGGCAGCCACGGATGTTTGCATATTCGATCACATCCGGAATAACCTTGCCATCAGGCTGCACCATGGGAATATCAAGTAGTTCCGAGATCGTAGGGGCAATATCAACAAGGCTTCATTGAGTAGAATTTGACTTAAAATTACTCATATAAATGGATTGTCACATCAAGTTATATGTATTTCCAAATGCACATAATTTGATAAAATCAAATTTAAAAGTAATCTTATATACGTGTAGAACAGATATATTCCATACAAATGTTGTGTGCTATATTGAAAAATTATGACGTGTCATCTTAAAAAATGGACAATCGAATGAATGGGATTAGATCGTTAAATAATGCACTTACAGATATTGATGTGCAACTGCCCCCAAAACAATACATCAAAAATGTGCTGGAGGTCACTTGCGATAACCTTGGTTATCTTTTTGGCACTGTTATAGAAATGGATGAAAATGACGAAGCACACATGCTCGTTTCATATAATTTGCCTGAAAGTTATCCTGAAATGGTAAACAAAGTGGACGCATCAATTCTTTCAGGTCCGGCAGGTGAAGCCTTTGAAACAGGCAATATCGTTGTTGTACAGAAACCTTTTTCAGATCCACGTTTAGCACCATGGAAAGGCATGGAAATCATCACAGGTTCTATAGAAACAATAATTTGGGTGCCACTTTTTAAAAATAACGAAGTATTTGGAATCTGTGCATACCATAGTGAAAATAGAAAGGAGATGTCAGATTATGACCTGTCAATACTTGAACAGATCGGAGTAATAATATCAATTGCATATACGAGCAACTGGTACTTAAACCAATTAAAACAAAAAACAGAGGAATTGCAAAAAGCCCGTGATGATCTTGAGATTAGAGTTGAGGAGCGGACGATCGAACTTCAAAAATATACAGAAAAACTGCAACATTCCAATGAACTGAAAAATCTCTTTGGAGATGTGCTTCATCACGATCTTTTGAATCCCGCAGGTATCATCAAAGGATACACCGAGATATTATTGAATACTGAAAAAGACCAAAAGACTATCAAAGCGCTCAAAGTAA
>JAUSPM010000226.1 GCA_030655675.1 Methanosarcinaceae archaeon
ACCCCAGAAAGAAGGGTATGATAACACATTCTGTACTACAATCAATGAGTACAATCGAAGCAATCAAGTTACACATAATGGCAATTTCAGATATAATTGATGAATATGAATACTCTTCTCCAAAATGCGTGAAAGATTTAATTTCATTCATTGTTGAACGAACGCATATTGAATAACATAGGTGAATAAAATGACAACCAATGACGAATTAGAAATCATAAACGATTTCAAAGAAACACTAAATAAACATGCAAATGAACACGGTTTTAAGATAACCGAAACAAAGGGATGGACAGAACGGAAAATCGAATCAATGGCATTGAATAACCGAATATGCTGCTGTGACCCATCAAGAACATGTCCATGTGAGATTGGCATCAAAGAAGTCAACAAGTGTCCAGACCACATGTGTAAATGCAGTATCTTCACCAAGTAGGCGATTGCAATGGAAACACCATATACATTATTTGAAACAAATAAATGTAAAGTAGATATTGAACAATCCGGTGAAGTTGAAATCACATGTGACAAGGATGTTGAAAATAGGACCCCAGAAATTCGTATCTGAATACATTTCCCCCCACACTTTTTTACTCCGTCCTTAGTAAAATACCCCCATTCTCTGAACAACTCCGATATAGAGCCAAAACCCCTATGTGTTTCCAAACCCACTTATTCCACATCATATAGTAATACCCAGTTTTTGAACTGCAACCCCCTTATTAGATACAAAAAACATATAGAAAAACACATAGCAAAAATCTAATACCTATCGAATCATAGGATATTGCGAAAATGTCTGCTCAAAAACAAATGCTATTGCCTGCTGTTCCAACTGATCTGGTCATCGTAGACGCAGACACGAAACTCCCAAAACACATACGGCAGTCACAAAACAGTAACAGTATGGGTTTGAGAGGTCGCACTCATAAAATAAAAAGTGGGGATAAAGTGTATGAGTACTATTATCCTGGTGTTTTAGATCTTCTTTTGCATATAGAGATTAATGGCAACTTCTTCATGCCAAAACCACATGCTGCTTTATTTGAGAAGTGGTTATCTAACAAGCGGGTACGTGTAATTCGCTTTAGAGGCGAGCCTGTGGGCTTAGATACAAGCACTCTGATGCGTTTAAAGGAACAAGCCTTGTTCAATTACCTTAAACCTGCCGACCACAGTGAAATTAATCACTTACGATGGTTCGAAAACAATGACTCCTCGGCAATGGAATTGCTTGAATCCGAAGATCAAACCATAACCGATTATACTGTTACAAAAATATGGTTGATTGACTGGACACCCCAGCGTCGCGTAACTGATGAACTCCAAATTCGATATAATTTGAATATGGACCCATTAAACTTCAAAGATATTGTAAAAACTCCCGCTGCAACAAATATTTTTGATTAGACTGCCAACTGATGCGGTATTCTTCTATTTACCTTTTTCATGCCTAACTCCTATATGATTTGCATCAAAAACATACTAATTCGTATAGGCTAATGTTAACATAGGCTGTTAACTTTTACCCGTTGTATGGATTCAAAACCTTTCTGTGTGAAAACTCTTCAGAGAGGACACACAAAAACGCTGCGCTTTGCCTGCATATTTCACTTGGATTAATCCGGATGGTTTGCAAACGAACTTCATTCAGATCAACACCCCTATTCGTATGCGTGAAGTTCATATCGAAATGTTAACATATACCGTTAACATTGACTAATATTGGTGATTTTAATGGCAAACTGGGGCAAAACTATGAGTAAAGAGGCGTTAAACGCTATGCGTCTACTCTCTAAAAAGTATACCAATCTAACAGGACAGGAAATCGATATTGGAGTAGAGCTGGCAAATTGGCGAAAAGATCATCCTCACCAAAAAAGAGGAATATATGCAGATGTAGCGAGGGAACTTGATATAACCACATCTAAATCCGTTATTCCAGATGACGGAGACACCATAATTGTTAAAGAACCAAACCGGGCACACATAAAAATGGTTGATAACCGCATACAGAAGAAGTTTCAGAAATCCGTTGGAACAATCCTGATCATGTTTAAGTGGGGCCTGATCGCGCCTGAAGATATGCAAAAGACCATTGCGGAAATTGTCAGCAATTTTCAATCGTATTCCAAATCACTTGAAGAAACCATCCTTTATACCGACGAAAATGAAGTACAGGCGCTTGTACTCAAAATTTTACGCGGGGAATGAACATGATTCTGACAACGAATCAATCGTAAAAAATTAATACACCGATCTACATTAAGAAAACGCACCCTGAAACTTTTTGATAGTAAACCCCCTCCGGGAACTAATCAACAGGGTGCACTTAAGCCCATACACCGGTTTTTTCTACATACTCATAGCAAATAGTCCAGATACACTTTCTGGACACACGAAGAGCCATATGGACCATATATCCGGGTTTTAAACTCCACGTAGTATCCCTTCGACAACCCTTTTCCACACATCCCACATACACCCTTCTCATCCTGTTTTATAATTCTTGGTTTATCGAATTCAAGAAGCGAAGATTCCGGCGTCAGAACATATGCTTTATCGGTTCGCTGCAACATCTTTTCTTCTTGAGCAACTGCAAGGATTTCATCTATCTTATTGTAATCTTTTGTGATCAGATTGTGCAGCAAATCACGCATTTCAAGTGGTGTCAATTCAGTAACACCAAGTGCAGAAATTAACTCAAGCCCAGCCTCGATCTTTGAGTTCAATTCCACACCTGCCTTATTTATTTAAATGAAGCAAAAGACTCCCCCTCACCGCATAACCGCAGTGAGGAGTGATTCAAAAAAGGTCTACTCTATTGGAGATATATCTTCTGTCGTCGTAGGATCGACCTTATCCGGTCGTGTTCTTCTGATACCTTTAAAGTTCGTAATATGCAGATCATCCGAATCATTGATAACTCTTTGAAATGCCTCATATAAATCAGGATATCGCTCAATTAACCCATCGGATAATATATCATTAATTTCAGAACTAATGGTTTTATCTGATGATGGACGGGTTGCCTTAAAATAATTCAATATCATTGAAGGCACAGGTGACCATGCCGTTACACGCGGGTTTTTTATTGTACCGGCAAGCGCCATTTCCACTTTTAAGCGATCATACATATCGAACACATCATGCTCATCAATTTCTTCAGTCACAATATCTTCACCTGGTATATCGAGTGTTTCGCCCGGATCAACACCCGTATTTTCAGGATCAAATGGACCTATCTCTGATAAATTGTCTGACAAAACAACATCGTTGTCACCAATCTCAGTATATTTATCCTTATCATGAAGGGACCCTTCTTCTGTTAACCCCACTTCAACTTCTTCCAACGAAGGTATATCTGCGGAGTCCACTTCAACATCCCCCAACAAAGGTGTGCCTACATGGTCCTCTTCTATAACCGCTGGTGTGTTTGCCTGTTCTTCAAGTCTTCTTTTTAGTTTTTCTGCAGCTGCTTCCCTTTTTGCCATTGTTATCACCCCTGTGAAGTATTCAACTGTGTCTCAAGTGCCAGAAGCACATCGCTTTTTGTTATTGTAATGTCTGTTTCCTTATTATTCTTAGAAACTCGCGATGCCTTGTCAATAAGGATCATCTGTGTTAATTGAGTTATCGAACGAGGCTTCCCCTCACTGAAATTTAATACTTCATCAGCAGCATCTTTTGTGAATGGATTTATTCCATCCCCACCGCTTGAACTGAAATCCGCCAGTAGATCCCACCACTCAAAAATGTGTTTGTTGGTCCATTTTGACAATTCAAACGTAAAAAACGCACTTCTATCATCATATGCCTGTGCATCTTCGGGATTAGTCTCCAGGAACTGATCAACTTTCTTCTGAAGAATCGGTGTGCCGGTCAGTATTATTTTGCAAACTTTTAATCCATCAAACGTTTTAATATCAGCCATGGCACGCAATAGCGATAATTTTTCGCTGTTTAGCTTTTCTGCTTCATCAATCCAGACAATTGTTGTAATTCCACCTTCTCGTAACTCAACCAAACTCGATTGAAGCTGATTCCAAACCAAGTCCATTGTACGTGGTGCCGTGTCATTGGATGTTATATCACGAAGAACTTGCTTAAGGATCTGTAAAGCGGTCATCCTGGGATTGTTTACAACTGCGACATAAAACTCTTTTTCATCGTTCAGGGTCTTGATTGTGAAATCTTTTGTACTGCTTTTACCCATTCCGACGGGTGCATGCATAACGAAAATCGATGATTCGGATAAAGATAAAAAACGTGTCAGCAAGTCTATTATTTTAATATTTGGAGCATCAAGGTACAGAGCTTCGTCTGCAATACCTTCATCTGTAAGCGCAATGCGAAGCCTAGTTATATCCCAATTTAAAGTCTTACAATACGACTTCAATGCTTTTGGATATGAATTCAATCCGGCTTTTAACGAATTTATTTTCTTTTTTGCATCCTTGCTCATCCATGATCACCTTTAGTATAGAATATGAGGTTTTTGTATATAAGTATAAGGTATAACTTAGAAGGTATAAGGTAGAACGTAGAAGGTAGAAGTTATACTATTATTGCAGCGCAAACGATAGATACAGGATAACCAAGAGCGGTAGAAACAACCGTAAGCAGAGTGAACGAGTATAAGGTATAACGTATACGGTATAACGTAGAAGGTAGAACTTATACCCCATTGTAACGCGCGAAGAATTTAAATGAAAAACCAATAGCAAGAAGCAACAAATGTTAAAATCGGGGAAGTAGAAGGTATAACTTATACGTTAGAAGGTAGAAGTTTTACCTTATACGTTATACCTTATACCCCATGTTTCAGCATATCCATAGGAGAGTAGCCAGGATCGAGGAGGAGAGGGATAAGCCAAGAGAGGAGTATAACGTAGAAGGTATAACGTATAACGTAGAAGTTAGAAGGTAGAAGGTATACCTTATACCGTATACGTTATACCCCCGCACCCCAACATATTCAAATGAGAGGAGTAGCCATGATTGGGAAGAAGAGGGACAAGCTAAGAGAGGAGTATAACGTAGAAGGTATAACGTAGAAGGTAGAAGTTATACCTTATACGTGGTACCACCGTATTCCAGCATATTCAAATGAGAAGGATAAGAAGAAAGAAGGGACGAGAGAAGCAAGCCAAGAGGAAGAAGTGCAACGTAGAAGGTACAAGGTATAACGTATAAGTTCGAAGGTAGAAGTTAGAAGGTATACCTTATACGTTATACGTTATACGTTATACCCCCTGTATCCCAACATATTCAGAGGGGAGGAATAGCCAGGATCGAGACGGAGATAGGGGCATATCAAATCCCGGCGCAGTCCACTGCAAGAAAACCCATAGCCCAAACATGTAAGATGCAATTCTTAGAAAAGCGAATACACCACCATTTGAAAAACATATTCTATTTCATAATGCTGAAACGTGCCGCGCTCTTGCGCGGGTAGTCGCGACGTTTTTAGCACCCGCCTTAACTCCTTTGACCGGACAATATTTTAGAGTGGACTTACGCCAGAAATAGAAAAGTATAAGGTATAACGTAGAAGGTAGAAGTTATACCTTATACGTCATACCCGTGTTACAGTACATTCAGAGAGGAAAATACAAAACAATACTACCCAAAATCAACTGCTTTTCCAACACTTAACCAACATAGCAACCAAAACTAAAAACACTAAGATAACCCATATAGAGTCAGACCTAACATCACTCCTGCCACCATCCGCCTGTTTTTCAAACCCTTCATCATTTCCAAATTCAGTCTGAACAGTTACACCGCCATATGCCTCAGCACGATTGTGCGCAATTTCTTTCAATTCAATATCATAAATGGAGTAAACGGCATCCGAGATTGATCTTGAACTATTTACACCAAGATACGAGTTTACAATCTCATCCAAATTGCCATAATAACCAACATAATAGTCATCCCGGATAAAGATCAATGGAAGTCCATATAAATCAGGTTCATTGAAAGCGTTTTTAAAAGATGTGAGCAACATCTCACCAAAAATATCTGATTCATAATCATTAGTATAAAGTGGAATCTTGTGAATATTGATCCGTTTATCCCATGTTTTTTGATCTACGTATACTTCGAGATCATTACATGGAAAACAACTGCTTGTGAGAAAAATATATACATTCACGAAGTCCCCATCCACAGTTCCATTTCCAAGATATTCATCATAAAACCAGTCGCTATCAAAATCCTCCGGATTTTCGAATACTTTATCACCAAGTGTACCTATCGTTCCATCCGAATAATTTCCAAGTACTGATAATACCTTATCTTCAAGATCCGTACTGTATCCACACAAAAAATCATCTCCAACAAAGATCATCGGAATCGCATTGCTATACTCTATTACATTGAAAACCGACTGATATTTACCCCATATTTTCCAACCTTCTTCCGTATCGATATCAAACCTATTGATCACGACATCTGAATGCCCGGATTCAATGGTATCAAGAACCAAGCCCGTACTCTCACACGCCCCGCATCCACCCGAGTAAAAATAAAAAATGCTGGACTGGTTCTCTGATTGTGCAAACCCCACATTCACCATAATTGCCAAAGTTATCATTATAAACAAAATATACTTCATGTCCACCTCATTTGTTAGGATTCTCACATTATTTTCCTTAATTATAAATCTTGTTGATTTGGGCCTTGGGACAATATTCCTCTAAC
>JAUSPM010000238.1 GCA_030655675.1 Methanosarcinaceae archaeon
GACAGATTGACTTGGTGTGAAAATTGCTAAACAAATACCTATTTTTTACATTATATCATGTAGTACTTTTTTCATCAAGATTTACCTCCACTTATGCGTACTCTGCACCCTCTGCGGTTTTTCAATTGTTCTACATCATATATTATGAACCCACACCCCATAAAATTAAACTATATCTGCGCCTGCTCCGTAAAATATCGGCCGCGCGCCAACAGGTTGGTAAATTCAGACCGAATTTACAGGATGAGCAGGATTTGAATAATAGTTTATGCCACCTTACTGTAAATTGAAACGATGAAGCCATATAGGCACAATATGTTAAAACATTAAATCCAGTTCTGTTTTTAAAAATATAAAAAAGAAGCGCCGAGAGGGAGATTCGAACTCCCGAGGGGCGGACGCCCCACAAGCTTTCCAGGCTTGCGCCCTACCGCTAGACTATCTCGGCAAAATGATCATGTTTTATTGGATTTCCAACCTCGCGAATAAGTGCCAGCATCCATTATTACCCTTTCGGTCACCGCAGCAATTCCCGTATTTTTACTAAGGGACTCATCAATATTCATTGCGGCCTTACAAAGTGCTACAGCCTCCCCTTTTTGTGAGAAAATATAGGCATAGTCACCCTTTTTGATCCCGGTATTAAAACTTACGATCCCGGGAACTGCGAGCATTGCGCCACTACATATTGCATCAACTGCACTATCACGGATAACTATCTTTGGAATATGCTTCAATCCATCTTCCATAGGCAATATCATCCTTCTCAATTCGGATTCATCACCATCCTCCTTCCAGAAAACATATGCATCCATCAGGTCATGCAAAGAAATGGCCGTCTCTTCCGTGAACGGTCCCGTCTTTGTTCGCCTCAACTCCTGCATGTGCGCACCGCAGCCAAGCACCAAACCAATATCATGGCACAACTTACGCATGTATGTACCTGCCTCACAGCCAACACGCATCAAAATCGAAGTGCCGGCATCATCGATCTCCAAAACCTCATTATAATAGATCGTTCGGATCCTTATTGCACGTCTAACTGCCGATTTCACAGGCGGCATCTGATAGATAGGACCGGTAAACTCCTCACAAACACGACGAATATCAGCCTCAGGTACTTTTTTATGCAAATGCATCAAACAAACATATTCCTTACCAGACAGTCGAAGCGCTGAAATAGCCTTCGTCGCCTTTCCAAGCATAATTGGTAAAAGCCCCGTAACCTTGGGATCAAGTGAACCCGAATGACCGGCCCTATCAACCTCAACGATCTTTTTAACCCATGCTGCAACCTCGTGACTTGTAGGGCCGCGGGTCTTGTCAAGATTTACAACACCCATCTCTATGTAGTCACGCATAGAACGTTCACGGGGGGCACAACCATAATTCGGATTAGTCGTAGCACTTGATCTGTGAACAAGTTCCCGCTCAATTTCAGAAGGCAATTTGAATTTAAGTTTTGTATCCGAATTCGGATCGTTATTGTCATTCATGATAATGAACCTGACTTTAAACCTTAAGTAAACCCACCACGATTTTCAATCGCAGAAATGATGATCTTCATGATCTCAAACTGGTCCCACTTACCAGAATCTATTACCAGATCGTATATTGACATATCCTCAATACCAATCCCATATATTTCCTCATACCGAACAGCCTCTGAAGCCTCGCGTTTGATAGTTTCATCAAGCATAACATCAGCAGGTGTACCTTCCCTTCCTGAAATTCTATTGACACGCACATTTATTGGTGCTTTTATCCATACCTTGAGCGCGTTCTCTGCCATATACCCGGCAAGTCTACCCTCAAGAATAATGTTGTCCCTTGTACTTGCGATCTCTTTCTGGCGCTCATCGATCTTAACATCGATAGAAGCATCAGATTCTGCCAGAGCCCCAAACTCAGCAAGTGTCATCCCATGTTCCTTTGCAAATCCTCTGAACACATCACCGGCATTGACAAGGTCAACACCATAATGCTTTGCAAGCAATTTTGATACCGTAGTTGTACCACTACCGGGCAGTCCACTGATTGACAATAACATTTATGCGCCACCAATATCCAGTGCTTTTCTTACCAGCTGGCTCACAGCAAGAGAGGTAATGAAATACCAGAATATCCAGTACTGGATTGGACCCCACACCTGTTCAGTGAGGATATGTTCACCCCAAAATGGAAAAACAAGAGATGCACTGCCATGACCGGCAATATAAGAATATGCCCACATGAACAAAGGCAATGAAATGATACTTATGTATGCCATTGGTTTGAATTGTTGTTTTGACATCTCCATCTGGTCACCCATCATCTTGGAACGCTGTTCTTCCAATTTCTTTAAAAGAGCAGTATTCTTAGCAAGTTGAGCCTCTCTAAACTCCTTTTGGAAAGCCTTCATCGTCTCCTGAGTACGTCGCATCAATCCCCAATCAATAGTATATTTCTGGATAAGGGATGCATAAAGGGCAGTGATCGCTGCCATGATAAATAACATGACATGGAAATTCTCAACACCAACAAGAACACTTAGGGGATCCATGAATACCCCGACAGCACGCCCTACAGAATCCCTAAAATCCTGTCCAAGTATGATAATACCGAACATCATCGATAGCCCTAACGCCATCGCAGCCTGCTCGATCGTCTTTTTATAATCTGATATTGCCATAATCCTAACCAATTGTGTTAATAAATATGTATATGTTATTCAAGTGCTTTGCGTATATCTGCGAAAATATCATCAATGTCGCCAATACCGTCAATATTCATCATTATACCAAATTTTCCATAATAATCGATAAGTGGTTGGGTCTGCGTACTGTATACCTCAAGCCTCTGCATAATTGCTTCTGCCTTGTCATCATCACGCTGGTACAACTCACCACCACAAACGTCACATATTCCGTCTTGTTTTGGTGGATTGAACTCTATAT
>JAUSPM010000239.1 GCA_030655675.1 Methanosarcinaceae archaeon
TTTAAACGTTTTTAATAGTATATGTTTTATAAACATATAGTTCGAGTAAATCCGAGCATAGCGAGGATTTTCTCGTACACTGTTTGCTAACGATTTCGATTATTCAATTTAGTATGTAGAGAACGTGCCGCCTGACGGCGGTTGCATTATTTTTAGTTTCAGATAGAATAATCCCATTTACGCAGCCATCATACTACATCTATACAAATACCAAATATACATAATACACACCACGAGATCAATCCCCCTTTTCTATCCCCTTACATATCAAAAACCCTCTCGCACGTTCCGTATATTTATATTCATTAACCTTATCCCAGAACTTTCTGGAATGATCCGGATGCAACAGATGCGCCATCTCATGCATGATGAGATAATCCAACACCCATTTTGGCATATCTGCCAGCCTGTGTGAGATGCGGATCGTTCCTTTTGCAGGCGTACAACTGCCATTGCATGTGTTCTGGTTAGTCACATATTTGATAGATGTAAGTTCCAGTTCCCCATTGAAATGTTTCCTGTTGAACTCATTGAAGCATGTATTTAGGTAATCCTCACCATTGATGAGTTCTTTTTTGAGGCGTTTTTTCTCAACCTTTGCCACCATCTTCTCGATCAGTTCAGATTCCTTTCTTTTGCTCAGCCCTTCCGGAAGATAAACATGCAGTTTATCATCTACTATTTTCGCCTGCACTGTCTTTTTACGCTTATGGCTTCGTATGATCTCAACGGGTAATTCTTTGTTCATGATCTGTCCTTATCTTTATTTGTATATCAGTTTATACATATAATGTAATATTTCGACGTCATATTGGATATCTGGAATATACAAAAACAGATACAAACCTACCGTATGCACTCATCTATTGATTCATAATGAAATGCGCCGCCTGCGGCGGAATGGATACATTCGATCCAACATACTCCAAACAAATACCAAAACACAATAATACCCATATACTAATAGAACCCTACAATACCAGACAGAACTCACAACTTCAAGGTACTAAAAAATGAACAAACTGACCCCTGCAATGCAGCAGTACTACGACGCGAAAAAACAGCACAGCGATGCGCTGATATTCTTCAGGATGGGTGATTTTTACGAATCGTTCGGCGAGGATGCAAAGACCATCGCACACGAACTTGAGATAACACTCACAACGCGCGGCAAGGGGAAAGACGGCGAAAATATGCCGCTTGCAGGGATACCATATCATGCCATTGACAATTATCTGCCGCGCCTTATCAAGAAAGGGTACAAGGTCGCCATCTGTGAGCAACTCGAAGACCCCAAGAAAGCCAAAGGTGTTGTAAAAAGGGGAGTTGTGAGGGTCGTTACACCCGGCACTGCCATTGATTCATCAATGTTTTCCGACTCGGGTAACAATTATCTTATGGTAATTTCTGGAAAAATGAACGGAGCAGATTTCGGGGTTTCATTTTTAGACGTTTCCACAGGAGAGTTTCTTACAACAGAGTTCAAGGACGGCGCACCGTTTGACATGATAGCAAGCGAAGCCGCACGAATGCGACCTTCCGAGTGTATCATGCCACCTGCACTGTTCGGGGTCGAGGGAATCGTCGAGCGGCTACGGGAACTTAAAATTATAGTCCACGAATTCGATGCCGATGCATTTGAGGTTGAAGACTCGAAAAAACGATTGCAGGAGCATTTCAAGGTTTCCACACTCGAAGGTATGGGATGTGAACACCTGCCCTGTGCAATTTCTTCTGCCGGCGCAGCACTTCAATATGCACTCGCCACGCAGATGAGGGAACTTGGACATATCCACACCCTCAAAACCTATTCTGGATCCGAGTTCATGATACTGGACTCAATCACACTGCGGAATCTTGAGATCACAAAGAATGTACGTAGCGAGGGAAATGACACCTCGCTTTTGCGGGTGCTAGACGAGACAAAGACCCCAATGGGCAGCAGGCTGCTCCAGAAATGGTTGCTTAAACCGCTCATCTCTGTAAAAGATATTAATAGCAGGCTTGATGCTGTCGAGGAAATGAAAAAAAACACGTTGCTTCGCTTTGACCTGCGGTCAAACCTTTCATACGTTCGTGATATAGAGCGACTCATCGGGCGTATTGTGTACGGGAATTCAAATGCCCGTGACCTTATAGCCCTGAAAAGTTCTTTGAAGGTCGTTCCCATCATTATCGATTCCTTGAGCGATGGTATTAATTCGGAAATGCTGAACAACATCCGCAAGGGACTTCTTGATTTCATCGAACTCAAAGAACTCACTAACCTAATCGAACGAGGGATCATGGATGAACCGCCTGTAACTGTCAGAGAAGGCGGAATGATAAAGTCTGACTACAACGAAAAACTGGATGAACTTAAGGATATGGGACGAAACGGCAAGCAATGGATTGCCGCATTCCAGCAAAAAGAGCGTGAGCGGACAGGCATCAAATCTCTCAAAGTTGGGTACAATCGAGTGTTCGGATACTATATCGAGATCACGAAATTAAATGCAGCGCAGGCTCCTGATGATTATATCAGGAAACAGAGTCTGGCCAATGCTGAGCGGTTCTACACGCCCGAACTCAAAGAACGGGAGGGAATGATACTTTCTGCCGATGAGAAAATGGTAGCTCTTGAATACGAACTCCTCACAGAGATCAATTCCATTGTTGCGACACATTCAAAAGAACTCCAGCAGACCGCAGCCCTTGTGGGGGAACTTGATGTGATCGCAAACCTTGCCGAAATGGCAGCAAATAACAATTACACGCGACCGGGTATTGGCAACGATTGCAGGATACTTATCAGGGACGGACGGCATGCTGTTGTGGAAAACTCGGTTCGGGGCGGTTTTGTTCCGAATGATACCGAAATGGACTGCACGGATAACCAGTTCATGCTGATAACCGGACCGAACATGGCAGGTAAATCCACATACATGCGCCAGATAGCACTTATCGTCATCATGGCACAGGCAGGTTCCTTTGTTCCTGCATCCCATGCATACATCGGGATCGCTGATAGGGTTTTTACAAGGATCGGCGCGTTTGACGACCTTGCAAGCGGGCAGAGCACGTTCATGGTTGAGATGATAGAACTTGCCAACATACTGAACAACGCAACCCCACAAAGCCTTGTACTCCTTGACGAAATTGGCCGCGGTACAAGCACCTATGACGGATATAGCATTGCAAAGGCGGTTGTGGAATACATACACAACAAAGGGCGAGTAGGAGTTCGATCACTTTTCGCAACGCATTACCACCAGCTTACAGACCTTGCAAATTCCCTCAAACGTGTCAAGAACTATCATATCGCAGTGAAGGAAGAAGGACATGAACTTGTGTTCCTGCGGAAGATCATGCCGGGTGCCACCGACAGGAGTTATGCATCCATGTGGCACGGCTTGCAGGGGTTCCGCATAAAGTGACGCAAAGAGCGAATGAGATCTTGCATGATATTGAGAACGAAAGTTTGATGAGCGGTGACCAGGCCAAAAATAGCGGGAAAAGGGCGAAAGGTAAGACCAATGCCAAATACACCCAGTTGATACTGTTCGATTCTGATGATAAAAATGCCAGCGCCAGTAGAAGCCATCCGATCATAGAGGAACTGAACAACATGGATGTCAATGGAATGACACCACTGGATGCATTGAATGCACTCAATGAACTTAAGAAAAAAGCGAAAATAAGCGAGGATGATTAGCATGGATGGCAATACAAAAAATAAGATATGCATCCTCGATGAAGCCACAATAAACAAGATTGCTGCAGGTGAGGTAATAGAGCGCCCTGCATCGGTGATAAAGGAACTTATTGACAATGCAATTGACGCTGGTGCCACCGATGTTCGAGTGGAAATTTTGGGGTGCTTATCAACACTAGTAACCATCGTAGACAATGGGTGTGGGATGAGTAAAAATGATGTTTCCATTGCGTTCTTGAAACATGCAACAAGCAAGATAAGGAGTGCAGATGACCTTTTTGCAATTTCGACTATGGGATTTCGGGGGGAAGCGCTCTCATCCATTGCCGCAATATCAAAACTTACAATCACCACACGGCAAGACGATGACATATCAGGGACGAAATTGGTTGTTGAAGGCGGCGATCTAAAGAATGTTTCAGATATTGGGGCTGCGGTCGGGACCCGCGTTATTGTAGAAGATCTATTCTACAATACACCTGCACGAAAAAAGTATCTCAAAAGCGACCGCACGGAACTTGCACATGTCACGGATGTTGTCACAAGATATGCGCTTGGAAATACAGAGGTCTCTTTCACACTTATAAGCGATGGCAAGACTATACTCCGCGCACCTGCATCGGATAGTCTTTTTGATCGGATCATACATGTGCTTGGAACCGATGTTGCAAAAGCCATGATACCTGTTTCGTTCGAGTCTGAATGGGCAAAGGTTTCAGGTTTTGTGTCACAACCCGAACTTACCAGAAGCGGAAACGATCTTCAGTCATTCTTTGTGAATGGCAGAAGTGTCAATTCAAAGGCCATCAGCAATGCCCTACGGCTTGGTTATTACACACTTATCCCAAAAGGACGCTATCCTGCCGCTGTACTGAACGTTTTAATTGATCCAAAGGATGTTGATGTCAACGTCCACCCTGCCAAGACCGAGGTTCGGTTTGGGTATGAAAAGGAAGTTATGGATGCAATCACAAAAGCCATTGAGGAAGCGCACAGGTCACAGGTTGCACCGGAAATTGATTACAAAGAGCAGACTGTGCAGTTATTATTAGACGATAGTGAACCTGAGCCCAAATCCATACTTAAACCGAGTGTGGAACACACATTACGTGAGAGCACCCCCTCCTACAATACATCAGTGAAAGACACCGAACGCCGTCTTAAGCGAACAGAGAGGGAACTTCTGGCAACGAAGAGCGATATTACCGACAATGTTTCGTCTGCTGGTGTTCTTGATGATGTCAAAATACTGGGGCAGATCGATAACCTGTACATCATAGCACAATCCAGAGACGGACTTTTGATTATTGATCAGCATGCTGCCCATGAGCGAATATTGTACGACCAGGTGAAAGACCGCAAGACTTCAGGGTGGCAGGAGTTGATCACTCCGCTTACCATCGAACTGAATGCAAAGGAAAGGATCTTACTGGAAGAATACATCCCCTACCTCGAGGAGTTTGGATTCGCGATATCGGAATTCGGGACCAATACCTATGTCATCACATCCATACCCAATATATTCGGCAAACTGGAAGATCCGGATATCGTTCATGACATCATCTCAGATATCCTGTCAACAGGCAGGATCAGGGACGAGACGGGAATATATGAACACGTATCAAAAAGCATGGCGTGTCGGGGTGCTATAAAAGCAGGTGCAGCGTGTAGTCCTGAACAGATGGAAAATCTTATCGCTCAACTAATGCGTACCGAAAATCCAAAAACATGTCCGCACGGGCGGCCTACCTTTATCCCGTTTTCGAAAAAGGAACTGGATAAGTTGTTCGGCCGTATTTGACCATAAATCACAACCATTTTAAACAGGTTAGAGTATCCTGATAATGCATGAATGAAAATGGAGTTTCGGAAAAAGAGATATTCGCTTTTCTAAATGAAACAAAAACACGCGATACTACATATCAGCGTGTCTTGAGTGCCATGTGTACCCATCCGCATAAGATCGCGGTCAAAGCTCACATGCAATTCATTGAATCAAATCTTGGTGATTTTGGATTATTCCCTGGTACGCATGACCTTGAACTGGAAGTTATGCGGATGATGGGGGATTTGATGAATGGTCCGTCCGTACATGGGTATGTTACAACAGGCGGAACAGAATCCAACATCCAGGCACTTCGCGCAATGCGTAATATATGTAATGTCAAAAATCCAAACGTCATCATTCCCGAATCCGCTCATTTTTCATTCGACAAGATCGCTGATATGCTGGATATTGAAATTCGCAAGGCTGCACTTGATCCCGAGTTTAAGGTAGATATGAATTCTTTGGAAAGCCTTGTTGATGAACACACCATCGGACTTGTCGGAATAGCAGGCACAACAGAGTTCGGTCAGATCGATCCGATCAAGGAGATGTCGGAACTTGCAGTAGAAAAAGGCATATTCCTGCATGTTGATGCTGCATTTGGCGGTTTTGTGATCCCATTTTTGAAAAACCCTCCGGCATTTGATTTTTCGCTTGAAGGTGTGACTTCCATTGGGATCGACCCTCATAAGATGGGACTGAGCACTATTCCATCAGGTGGATTGTTATTCCGGGATTTCAATCACCTCCACCACCTCCAAACAAGTACACCCTACCTTACTATAGATACTCAGTATTCACTTACAGGAACCAGAAGCGGTGCCACTGTTGCAGGCACATATGCCGTTATGAAACATCTTGGAAAAGATGGATACCGGCATATTGTGGACCAGTGTATGGAACTTACAGACATGGTTGTAGCCGGAGCAAGAGAGATTGGTATTGAACCATTGATCGAACCGGTCATGAACGTGGTTGCTCTTGATGTTCCTGATGCTGATCTGGTGAGAAAACGACTTCGTTATGAGTTCGGCTGGCAGGTGTCCATAACACGAACACCACGTGCTCTGCGGCTTGTTCTGATGCCACATCTGACAACTGGAAATATCGAGCTGTTCTTGCATGATCTGAAGATTGTGTGTAATCTTTAATGTGTGATTGATATATAATTTTGATACTATTTGTATACGGTTTGTATACAATTGTAAAAAGAGGGGGGATGAATTGATGACACCTAGCCTTGAAACTTGTAAAGGCGTGTGCACATCAATTCGTGACTAATACTAACTACGCTTCGGTGGTATATATTCATGAGCCAAGCGGGGTGAAAGTATTCATACATATCTGTATTTACATATTCCGGCATAACAGTCCCTTAAAGATAAGGCTAAATATTATTATATCTACAATTACCCCATGAAAGTTTCATATCAGATCGGGAAGATAATGGGGATACCAATCAAACTCCATATCACATTTTTACTGATACTACCAGTATTTGCACTCATATTCGCAAGCAATCCGGCACCGTATGGATTTAGTAATGTCAGTGAATTGTCAACAAGATACATTCTGGCATTTGCGACTACACTCTTGCTTTTTTCATCCGTCTTGCTTCATGAGATCGGACATTCGTATTTTGCAAAAAAATTCGGAGTCAAAATAGACAGCATCACCCTAATGTTGTTTGGTGGTGTGGCATCAATGGAGGAGATCCCACGAAATCCCGCACAAGAAGCAAAAATGGCTGTTGCAGGTCCGATGACAAGTTTTGTGATCGGTGCCATATGTCTGTTCTTCAATCGTATTCTATCTGACTTGCAGCCATCCTTTTCTGAGAGTAATATTTTCCACGTCATCTGGCTGATAGGTTACATAAACCTGATCGTAGGTGTATTCAACCTGCTTCCTGCATTTCCGATGGATGGAGGGCGAATCCTTCGGGCATGGTATGCAACAAGCATGCCATATGTAAAAGCGACCCAAAGAGCAGCGTCTGTCGGAAAGATGTTCGCAATCATGATGGCAGTGCTTGGTGTACTTGCCAATCCATGGCTTATCTTGATTGCGTTCTTTATATACATAGGCGCAACTGAAGAAGCACGCACAACTGCAGTGACTGTTGTTTTAGAAAAAGTGCCGATCCGAAAGATCATGAGCAGTAATATTATATCAGTGCAATCATCAATGACAGTTGAGGATCTTTCAAAATTAATGTTTGAAAAAAAACACATGGGATATCCTGTAATTGATGACAATAGTTTAAAAGGAATAGTTACCTTTACAGACGTACTTACTGTGCCAACGCAAGAACGTGCAAACGTGCTGGTGTCAGATGTTATGACAAAAGATGTGATCACTATATCAGCTGATGCCGATTCATCTGAAGCATTGAAAATTATATCAACCCAAAATATTGGAAGGATCTTAGTTACTGACAACAATTCAATTGTCGGCATTTTGTCCAGAACTGATCTTGTGCGAGCATTGCAATTATTGAGTGAATAGTACGAAATGCAAGAAAATGCTCACTTCGTTCACATTAACTTGGACTACATAATCCTATAGATTATATACAACCAGAAAATACTCACTTCGTTCACATTAACTTGGACTACATAATCTTATAGATTATATACAACCAGAAAATACTCACTTCGTTCACATTAACTTGGACTACATAATCTTATAGATT
>JAUSPM010000255.1 GCA_030655675.1 Methanosarcinaceae archaeon
TCTACAATCCGCGCATGCGCGGCGTTACCCTATATACACATCGAATTTTCAATTGCTTCTAGTGTCGAGTCAACCATATAATGTCGCTAGATAGAAAGTATTCAGATAGATGGAAACAATGTAATAGATGGAAGGTGGCATGACATCTGCTAAATACGGCGCAACCACCCGCGCGTGAGCGCGGCACGTTCCTGCACCACGAATGTGAAGTATATTTTGATCTTCAAACGTCGGCGTATTTGCATTTTTGAGAATTGTAAATTGTATGTTTGGTCTACAAGTTTGGTAGCAGTGGACCGCGCCGCCTGATGGCGGAAACAGTTGCTACGGTTTTTGTAGTTCCGGTCAATTCATCTATACTCGCCATAACACTACACTTTAAAGTTGACGTGACACTAGTGTCGAGTCAACCATATAATGTCGTAATGGAAAAGGGTAAGATGTATGCGAAAAACAAAGCAATCACGCGCGCGCAGCGCGGCACATTTCTGCACTACAAACATGAAATCTAATACGGTTTTCAAGTGTCAGCGAATTTGTTGTTCTGAGAATTGTATATTTGGATTATAAGTTTAGTAGTATATGTTTAGCTGATATTCCGGATGCAAAAATCTGACATACGAATCGAAACCAAAAACAGTGCGACCGCCGCCAGGCGGCATGTTTCATATCCCATTCGTTCGCATTCGCAAAATACGTAGTTTCTATATAGAACAATCCGTACAAAAACAGATGTGTTGACAACGATTGAAACTTCGATGTGTATTCAGGGTAGTGGTGAAGAACGGCGCCGCGCTACGCGCGTGTGGTAGTGTCGTTTTTATTTCTAACTCATTAATTCACAACGCTACAACACAACTTTATACCAACTAAACAAATACGTTTAGTATTATTGAAATACGCCGCCTGCGGCGGGGATTGATGCTATGGTTTTTGTAGCAGGAAATCCTTCAACCAATCTTTGTATCTCCCCTCATTATTGGTTTATACTACTCCGCAAGTATAATTTGTAGCCATCTTGTATAAAACAGATGCAGCAAAGTAAACTCATAACTAAGAGTTACAAAAAGCTGACTCGGTTTAGTATAATTGTGTATTTTTCAAACATCAGTTCAATGATATGTTTTATTCAACACGACCACGTTTTATTGATAATGATACGATGGTAATTTGCAGTTTACAGCACACCTTTCGTACTCTTAACATCACTACCCTCAACAACAACAGCGCGGCGCAGTGCATACGCAAACGCCTTGAAAAGTGCTTCGATCTTATGGTGGTCATTCTCACCATACACCATCGCATGAAGGTTCATTTTAGCATTTTCGGCAAGTGATTCAAAGAAGTGCCCTACCATCTGGGTATTGAATTCACCAACCTGTGGTGCTTCAAACTCGGCATCCAAAATCAAATAATTGCGCCCTCCAAGATCCAGCGCTACATCTGCCAATGCCTCATCCATAGGAATACGAGCCTCTCCAAATCTGGCAATACCGGCTTTATCGCCGAGAGCCTTAGCAATTGCCTGTCCAAGAACGATACCGGTATCTTCGATCAAGTGGTGCTCATCAACATCAAGGTCACCCTTTGCATCAACTGTTAGATCAAAACCACCGTGTCTTGCAAATGCTGTAAGCATGTGGTCAAAGAACCCTATGCCTGTACTGATATTTGTCGAACCGGTGCCGTCAAGTGTCAGTTCCATTTTAATATCGGTTTCGTTCGTCTTACGTGATATCTTTGCGGTTCTCATGAGATTCCCCTTGATGTTTAATGTTTAATATTACTGTCTTAATCTATTTATGAATCGTCACTGATAATATTTATCGCTTCTGGAAGTGTGAACTTGTTTGTGTAAAGCGCACTGCCAACAACAACACCCGATGCACCCGTGTTTTTCAGCGCAACGATATCTTCAAGGGTTGTAACGCCACCGGATGCGATTACCGGTATGTTTACCGATTCAACAAGTGCTCGCGTGGGCTCTGGGTTCACACCTTGCATCAGTCCTTCGCTATCGATATTTGTAAAAAGAATACTTCCCGCTCCAAGTTCCTCGAACTGTATTCCCATTTCAACAGGTGTGAATTGTGACTCCTTTGTCCAACCCTCAATTGAGATCTTACCGTTCTTAGCATCAAGTGCCACATTTATGTGCTCGCTTCCGAACTCATCAGCGAGTCTTTTGATCAATTCAGGTTCATTTAGTGCCGCTGTGCTTAAGATTATCCTGTCAACACCAATGTTGAGAAGTGCTGCCCCGTCCTCGAATGAACGAATACCGCCGCCGACCTGTATCGATATTCCCAGAGGTTTGCATTTTTGTACGATCTTCTCAATTATGGATGCATTATTGCGCGTACCTTCGATCGCACCGTCAAGGTCGATCAGGTGAAGTGTTTTTGCACCCTGTGCTACCCAATCAAGAGCAACTTGTACAGGATCGTCGATGGACACAAGTTCGGTGCCTGGTACTCCCTGCACCAACTGGACACATTTCCCCCCTCTCATATCAACTGCAGGTATTACTTCAAACATGTTCATTTCCACCTGTTATGCGATCATGCGCTCGATTGGCACAACCAGAATACCGCATGCTCCGACATCTTTTAGTTTGCTGACGGTCGAAAATATCATGTCGGCATCCACTACAGCATGAACAGCCAGGATCGAGTCATTAGATTCTACTTTCATAACGGTTGGTCCTGCAAGTCCTGGGAGAACCGCTTTTACAGCATCCAGTTTGTCAGCCGGAACGTTCATCATCAGGTATCGTTTTCCTTTCGCATTTAATACGCTTTCGATCGCGGTTTTTATGTATTGTATCTTTTCCTTTTCTGCCGCACTTTTATGATTTGTAATAAGGCGCACGGACGATGAGAATACGTCTTCTATCGCTTTTAAGTGGTTTGTCAAAAGTGTTGTGCCGGAACTTGAGATATCAACGATCGCATCAGCGATCCCGACATGCGGCGTCATCTCACATGATCCGCTTACTTTTACGATACTGATGTTTATTCCGAGTTTTTCAAAATACTGCTTCGTGATGTTCGGGAATTCGGTTGCAACACGCATACCTTCAAGATCTTGTGGTGTTGTTATGGGCGAATCGTCAGGGACGGCGAGTACGAGTTTTGCACGGCCGAAATTCAGATCAAGGATTATGTCAACATTTGCACCGGTTTCCGATATCAGGTCAAGTCCGGTGATGCCCACATCTGCAGCACCGTCCTGCACGTATTCAGGAATGTCTGCGGCTCTTGCGAACAGGAAGGTGATATCGGGATCTGTTGTCTTTGCGAACAGCTTTCTGCTTGCTCCTTCAAGAACAGGGAGGCCGGCTTCTTTTAATAAGGCCACAGTTGGGTCGTGCAGCCGACCTTTATTTGGTATTGCAATACGTATCATGGTGAGAGTCCTTCTGGTGAGAAAATTCTTCATTCGGTCGAATTAACTCGTACTATATATAATATATATACTAATACAAAATGGTGTTTACTATTTAAAATGTGTTTGGAAATTAAATTCATGACATATAGAGTTCACGCTGGCATGGTGTAATTTATTTGTGATGTATTTAGGGGCCACCGGGCTGTATTATAACGGGTAGTAATTAACAAAATGGGTAATATTAAATATAAATAGTATCTTTATAAGCAATTACGTTAGTAATGAGTTCTACATTCATAGGTTATACTTTAAATTATATTTAATTTCATACTTAAATAAATTCACAATCTAAAGCATAAAAGAGGATAAAATGATACGAAATATCAGAGTCGAGCACCTTGTAGAGACCCCTGTTGAAAAGCAGCAGATCGAACTTGTTGAGCGAAAGGGTGTAGGTCATCCAGACAGTATTTCTGATGGACTGGCAGAGGCTGTAAGCCGTGCATTGTGCCAGGAATATATTAAAAAATGCGGTGTTGTGCTTCACCACAACACTGATGAGACACAGATCGTAGCAGGACGTTCAAATCCACAATTCGGTGGCGGAGAGGTACTAAAACCTATCTACGCGCTTCTTGTTGGAAGAACTACAATGGAATTTGATGGTCAGGAGATCGCTACTGAGTCAGTAGCAGTTGAAGCGGCTCGCAAATATGTGAAGAACACGATCGCAGATATTAATATTGAAAGGGATATAATCATTGACTGCAAATTCGGAACAGGTTCATCCGATCTTCGTGATGTTTTCAACAGGGACCAAATCCCAATGGCAAATGACACGTCATTTGGTGTGGGTCATGCACCGTTCTCGGAACTTGAGCAGATCGTGTACAATACCGAGAGGATGCTTATTACAGATCTTAAGAAAACAATTCCGGGTATTGGTGAGGACATTAAGGTCATGGGTCTTCGTGATGGGGATGACATTACGCTTACAATTGGATGCGGTATGGTTGGCAGGCACGTGGATGACCTTGACCATTACGTAAACAACAAGGAAGAGATGCAGGATTATGTTGTTGATCTTGCCGGAAAATACACAGACCGTAATGTTTTCGTTTATGTGAACACAGCAGATAAGATCGATCAAGGCTCTGTTTTCCTGACTGTTACCGGAACATCTGCAGAGATGGGTGATGACGGGTCTGTCGGTCGTGGAAACCGTTGCAATGGATTGATCACTCCGAACCGTCCTATGAGCATGGAAGCGACCAGTGGTAAGAACCCGATCAACCATATCGGAAAGATATACAACCTTCTTTCCACCCAGATGGCAAAGGATATCGTCAAAGCTATCCCTGACGTTGAGGATGTATATGTGAGGATACTTTCACAGATCGGTCAGCCTATCGACCAGCCTCTTGTTGCGAGTGCACAGGTGATTCCTAGGGAAGGTACCAACTTTGCGACCATCCGTGCTGAAGCAGAGGTTGTTATTGATGACTGGCTTGCAAACATCACCAAGATCACAGATATGGTGATCAACGGCGAACTGGATACTTTCTAAGTTTCAAGTTTTAAGTCTAAAACAGCAATTGTGCAGAAAATGGATGCTTGCAAATCCAGTGTCTGCTCAATTAATTCTTTTTTATTTCAGTATATATTTTTATAAATTATTGTGCGAGTAAATCCGAGCATAGCGAGATTTATCTCACAGTTTGGCGAAAAGGATAAGTACCATTATGCGTATGGAAGTGGTGCATCGCCTATTGTTAACATTGACCCGCCTTAACTCAGTGGTAGAGTGCGCGGCTGTAGTATGGTTCATGCGACCTCGTGTCGCACATACCGCGCAGGCACCGCGATGTCCCCGGTTCGAGTCTGGGAGGCGGGACCTTTTAACATGGCATAGGGCCTTTTGAACGAATGGCTAAAAGCGCTTCTAACGATTCGCTTTTATCCCCGTTAACAAAAAGGCTTAAATGCAAAAACATGCTTTAGGGTATACTCGCAAAACCACATGTTCGGATAGTGTAGTGGCCTATCATGGTGCCCTGTCGAGGCTCCGACTCGGGTTCGAATCCCGGTCCGAACGTATCTTAACTTTTCCCGATGTTTTGTCGGGATTTTTTCTTATTTTTTTGGCTTTGAGTATAGCAATATCTGTGCTGCATTGATTTTAGAAAAGTTTATTACTTAAATAGTTCTTTTTTAATGCGGTGAACTTAATGACAGAAATAGATTATATAAAAGCAAAACTCGATTATTATAAATTAGGAATTTCAATATTTACAACAGGCCTTTTTTTAATATTGATAGCTATGTACACTATTAACATCGATAAACCTGATTTATACATCATAGGATTTATAGGTCTTGCGATAACCGTAGCAGTAATAATTCTTACAATAGCGTACAATAAAGAGATAAAATTATTAAAATAATTAATACAAAAAAATGTATGAAATTTTATAAAACATCTACTGAAGTATTGTATAATTCACTCAATTATGATGAGATATATTAATATTAAGGGCACTGTATTATAATCAAGTGATATCCCCTTTTTCTTAAATATTGAATTATGTCGAACGCCCCCACACCCAAGTAGTCGTAGAATGTACTTTAAGTGCATGAAAATTACGAGTTAAAACAATAGTTTCATTAAATCAAAAATCGAGAGAAATCAAATGAAACCAAACAATGACTTGACTGTAAGTCCTGAAGATCTAAATGAATTTCAAAACATAATCGGCGTTCGTTTTAATGATAACAAATATTTGATACAAGCGTTATTACATAGCTCGCTTTTCAGTGGGGACAAAACGAAATTAGACGCATTTAAAAGAGTAAACGGTCTCGAATCTGATAATTATGAAAAACTAGAATACCTTGGGGATTCAGTATTAGGCTTAATTGTATCTGAATATTCTTATCATGAAAAAGTAATTGAAGAATATGCGAGAGCACAAGAACGAAAAATAGAGGGTGTTTTAACTGATATTAAGAAAGTATTGGTATCCAATGATAATTTAAAACCATTGGCACATAAAATAGATCTTGATGATTACATATTATATGGCTACCTGGAAAATATTAGTGACATATATGCAAATGTAATTGAAGCGCTCATTGGCAGTATTTATCTTGATCGGGGATATGCCGAAGCGAAGAAATTTGTATGCAAATTTTTTGATATAAAAGGTGCTTTAAGCAAAATTGTGGATTCAAATCCCAAGGGAAAATTGAGTGAAATTTGTGATAAGAACGGCTGGGATCTTCCGGAATATAAATTAATAAATGAAGAAGGACCAGACCATAAAAAAACATTTACAGTCGGACTATATATTTGTGGTGAGCAAGTTTCCATTGGAACCGGGCATAAGATACAATATGCAGAAATAGATGCTGCTGAAAAATATCTAAAAAAAAGAGACTTACGATGAGTTGGATGTTTATTATGTGTTAGTGAAAAGTAATTCTGTTCCGAACGGATATTAATGGCGTTAAATTATTTCTCCAATCCGGTTCAATATTTCTCCAAATGTCAGTTCATTTGACGGATTTACGGAATCTCCTTCATGCATATGATGGGGGAATGTATCAATATTACGATGATGTGGCGCATTGTCCCACCTCGTTATCAACGCTTTATCTTTATTTTGCCAGTGATATGAGTAATCGATCTTATGCAAATCAGAATTAACATATTCAAAAACATGTAATTCAGAATCATCCCTTAATTCGATTACGAATCGTATAAAACCTTTATTTACACCAATAAATTCTCGGACAAGTCTAAAATTCTTGACAGATGGATTGTTCTTTGCAATTTTCTTTAAGAATTCAAAATAATCGCTGATCATCCAATTGCCGCTATCAGCGCATTTTTCTCATCTTTTAACTCATTATATATCTCTGTAGATGCTTTCCATTCAAGAAAATCCATATCATCACCAAGAGTTCCAGCTACATATTTTTTGTAGAATTCCTCACTTTTCATGCCATATTTTGTTTCAAAATATTTCAGGTTTTCATGAATATCATTTATTTTATGACTCATCTCTTCGATTTTGGATTTGAGGGTCCTGATTACAACGTCCGTTAAGAAATCCGTCATAATTGTTGGGTTCTTAATTTCTGATGCCATTATATCACCTATTTGCATAGTATGGTACTAATATTTATTTAACCCTTTCTTGTAGCATTATAATGTGAGTAAATTCGATCGTAGTGAGAATTTTCTCATTGTTTGATATCTAAAATCCTGCATCCATCTTAAAAATAATAAAAATAAGCGATCCCGAAGGGATTCGAACCCTTGACCCCCGGGTTAGAAGCCCGGTGCTATATCCAGGCTAAGCCACGGGACCGCGTTGGATGGTATTTGCTGTGAGTAGAGTACGAAATAGATGTTTATCCATAAAAGGTTTTTGTACAAAAATCTCTTTGAGGTTTTTATAATCCACTTCTCAACATAAATATTAATATATGGTACGAATAGTATCAAGAAATACTTATTAACATTAACATTACCCTTGACGAGGTTTCATACATGAGTGAACTACTGATATATTCAAACGGTAAATATGTGCCAAAATCCCAGGCTACCACCTCTCTTTATGACCACGGTTTCCTTTACGGTGACGGTGTTTTTGAAGGCATCAGGGCGTACAACGGGCGTGTTTTCAAGTTAGACGAACACATCGACAGGTTGTACGACTCTGCAAAAGCCATCGCGCTTAAGATCCCGATGTCAAAAGAGGAGATGAAAGAAGCGATCCTTGAGACTCTGCGGAAAAACAACTTGACAGATGCATACATCAGACCTATCGTTTCAAGGGGTGTAGGCGACCTGGGACTCGATCCCCGCAAATGTCCTGTGCCCAACATCTACATCATAACACAGGAATGGGGCGCAATGTATGGCGACCTCTATGAAGTAGGTTTGACTGCAATAACAGTTGCAATCAGGCGAAACGCGCCGGATGCGCTCTCACCCAACATCAAATCTCTGAATTATCTTAACAACATCCTCGCAAAGATCGAAGCGAACGAAAAAGGAGGCGATGAGGCCATATTCCTTGACAATAATGGATATGTTTCCGAAGGTTCCGGCGACAACATCTTTGTCGTCAAGAACGGCAAGGTCGTAACCCCGCCAACCATCAATAACCTTAGAGGCATAACAAGAGCCGCAGCAATTGATATCTTAAAAGAAATGGACTATTCCATCACAGAAGTGAACATCGGTATGTTTGACCTCTACACAGCAGACGAGATATTTGTAACTGGCACGGCTGCCGAATCCGCCCCGATCACAAAGGTTGACGGACGCGTAATAGGTGATGGAAAACCAGGGCCCATAACAAAGAAAATGATCGAGGCATTTGAGTACCTAACACAGAACACCGGTACCACGATCAATCCTTAACATCAGTGTTTTTGCGGGATGAGACATCCCGTATCTCTTTTTGCGATTACCAACTCTTTTCCAGATCCATTGGTATTTTTTATCTCACTTAGAATTTGTTCTGGATGTATGTTCATGGGAAAAGTGGCACTTTTTTTGCAATTATAAAATTGGGGTATTTGTATATCTGGTGCAACGTCTTGGTGCAGAGTGTTTAATGAGTCCATGATAAAAACGATTCTACCACCCGCGTGCAGCGCGGCGTTGCCCGACATACACATAGAATTTTCAATCGTTTCCAACATATTCCTCTATTTTTAATAGTATAGAGATTGTCGGAAAAGTCCATATTTCGAGGTATTTCAACTTATTTAATAAATTTAGTACAACGCTGCATAGCGTTTTACTTGCAAATATTGATTGAAATGTTCCGATTTTCCCACTTTTCCGACAATCTCAGTATATGTTTTATAAACATATAGTTCGAGTAACTCCGAGTATAGCGAGGATTTTCTCGTTGTTATAATCTGTAAGATTATGTACTCCAAGTAAATCTGAGCATCAGCGAAGATTTTCTTGTAG
>JAUSPM010000257.1 GCA_030655675.1 Methanosarcinaceae archaeon
TACACTGCAAATCCTAATTGGCAAAGCACTATCCAGTATCCTGAATACATAAGCATGATGAATATGTACGTATATCCATTCGTTCTTGTGCTATTACTTTCACTTGGTCTTTGCATTCCAAAACGTATTGTTCCGCGAACAGAACTAATCAAAGCTACTGCTGTTATACTTTTACTCACACTGATTGCATCAATTGTCGGTGGAATAGGACTTGGAATGTCATTCATATTGATTATGTCAATCGCAGTACAGGCTGTTGTTCTTATTATGACGATAATGAAAAGTGGATCACTTACATTTGAACGAGAAGGTTACCTTATCCAGATCGGATCATCGTTGCTGCATCTTGGCACTATATTGTTCATATTCGACTTTGCGAGCATGAGGGATAGCGTATATCACATACCCATCTTCTGGGTGGTGACATTGCTTATTGGTATTGGTACTTTTATGTCATTTTATCCGTCCGAAATATCTAAACTGGGTCGAAAGATAGCATTGCGTTGAAGTATCCGATTTATAGGATATTGATGAAATCGTCATGCCGACACATTAATATGTATCCTGGATTTAATTCAACCAAAACTATGCGCATAAATTGAATATTAATTTCATTTTAAAAATATACTATTGAGGTAAACAAGTGACTGATGATCAATTTGACCTTCATGCTGGGTATGTAACCTTCAAAAATCCTATTGCACTTGCCACGATGGCAGGAATAACAGACAGTGCTTTTGCTAATGAACATGCAGACCGTGCAGGTTTGGTAGTTATTGGCAGTTTTAATCTTGATGAAAAAACGAATTATGCAGCATCAAAGATTGTTGCAAGAGGTCGGGATGAGTTTATTTCTGACAAGCCATTTGAGTTTTTGAAGGACGAGATCGAAGGCATCAAAAGCGACAGTGTTGTGGCTGTAAGTGTCAGAAGCACAACCATTGAACCATTGATCGAAGCCGCTAAGATCGTCAAGGATGCAGGTGCAATTCTTGAACTTGATGCACATTGTCGCCAGGAAGAGATGGTCAGTATCGGTGTTGGGGAACCATTGATGCATGATATCCCCAGACTTGTTGATTGGATCGGTAAGATCAAAGAGACCGGTGTTGTGCTTTCAGTTAAGATACGTGCAAATGTTGTTAATAATGTTGATCTAACAAGGGCTATAGGGTCAGCAGGTGCCGACATTTTACATGTGGATGCCATGAGTGAAGTATTGGGTGCCGATCTTCGTGCAATACGAACGATTCGAGATTCCACAAATATGTTTTTAATTGGTAACAATTCCATCACTTGTTTTAAAGATGCAAAAAACATGCTTGCACGTGGGGCAAACATGATTTCGGTTGCAAGGGGTGTACTGAATGATTCCACCCCGAATCTCATATCTGAATTGGTAGATGACATCACCTCTTTACAAAAAAATAAAGGATGGTACAATGCACCAAAACACATATGCGGTGGCGAAGGTGACCTGCGTGCACTGGCATTTTGTTGTCTCCCTGTAAAACCATGTGCGGTCCACAACAAGATTGGTAAATTGGGATATTCTGCACAGGAATTTGCAAATTTGAAAATGGAATTCGCAAAGGGAACCATGCTTGAATATGGGGATAGTACCTGTTTTGGCAGTCTTGTGTGGTGCTGTAAACTCTCAAAACCATGCTTTTTGCGTGATGGGGTATTGGATATGATCGACTTATCCGGTGCGGAATATATGCAGTTGAAGAAAGACCTTGCAACTTATATATTAGAGAATGCTAAAATACCTATTAATGAATGTTAGATTAAAACGCCCTCTTGTATCTGGATATACGTCTAATTCTTATACAGTTGCTTCTTATATTGCACGTTGCGTACAACTTGCAATGGTCATGGAAGTATCGGCACATCCAAAACCTGGAAATGTTGACCGGACTCATGATTACGAAGATACGCGATTTGAGCATTTTTTGGCATCTGCTGTGAGCATTTATCCTGTTATGGAAAATGCTGCAAACAGCACGGATAATAAGGGTTCTCATGGCGTAGGATTTCTGATTCACAGTGCAGTGCGTGAGAGTGCAAACTGGCAGAATGGTGGCAATACCCATTTTGGGGCATTTATTCTTCTGGTTCCGCTTGCAATAGCAGCAGGCAATATTTTTCAAAAAAAACATGAATTTACCATTGATGAACTTGTGTCATGTGCACACGATATTGTGAAAAGAACGAATACTCAGGATGCTATTGAGTTTTACAAGTCATTTGAAACTGCCAAAGTGCGTGTGAATCCTGTTGATGAATTCGATCTACAAGACATCGGCTCCATTGATTCATTGGATGATGATAATATTACCCTTTATGATCTTATGGAAATATCAAAGGGTTATGATATGATCGCAAATGAATGGGTAAATGGTTTTGAAAGGTGTGCTAATTGCGGTGAAACTCTGATCAAGTGCATGGATACGGATAAATATGATGAGTCAACGTTAGATGTTAACGATGCTGTGGTATATGCGTTTATGAAAACATTATCTGAAAACAGGGACACATTCATCCAGACTAAATTCGATGAAAAGACTGCTGACTATGTATCCGGGCGTGCTCATGATATATTGCTGGAATTTAAGCCACAAGAAGCAGGGTTCGATGCAGTGCGCCTTGCAGTTGAAGAGTTCGATGATGAACTGCTGAGTAAAGGTATAAATCCTGGTTCGACTGCGGATATTGTTATTGCAGGATTGTTTATCGCTTTACTTGGGGGTGTAAGATTTTGACAAAATCCGGGCCCCCTGACCTTGATGAATTCGGAATATATGATGGTATATCTGAGACGATAGTCACAACCATGCAGGGCTGGTCACCAAATGCTGCACCTATTGGAATTATAAGAAAGGGTGATCGTATTTTTATAAGGCTTTTCAAAGGTTCAACTACTTATCATAATGTGCAGTCAGAAGGTTTTTTAGTGGCAAATGTGGTCAACGATCCTGTAATTTTAGTGAGATCCACATTTTCAAATTTGAATCAGACGGATTTCAATTTTGCAAATGTGGGGGGACGTGAAGTTCCGGTATTGAATAAGGCGCTGAGTTGGGTGGTTTTTGAGTATCTTGATATGAAAGTGACTGAAGAAACGCTTGTTGTAGAACTAAAACCTTTACATGCTCATATTAATCAATGTATAGTAAAGGCGCCAAATCGTGGTTTTAATGCAGTCATAGAAGCTGCGGTTCATGCAACAAGATATAGAATATCAGGTGATGAAAAATACTTGAAATTAATTCGTGCATACTCTGCTATTGTATCTAAGTGCGGGGGCGAACAAGAGAAAAACGCCATCAGTATACTACTCAAATTTATGGGCAAGTAATATCTTATGTGGTTTGTACCCCCTCATTTCCACTGCATGTTTAATCATGATGAATGACCTCGCATATCTATTTTTTGAATTACGGAACATAGTTTAAAATATTACTTTGTTTTAAAATCGTATTGCATCATGTGATATATTTATTTTTTTACTACTTTTGTATGATGTATATACACTACCCCCCCATTTCCACTGCGCATGGTAATTATATTATACATCCATACATGGCACGGCGTATCGTTTAATTAAATTTTTCAGAAAGATATAATAATATCAATAGCATACCATATCTTATGAAATTGCAAAATGTCGCGTGGGGAATTACAGGAGCAGGTCATTTTTTAAATGAGAGTTATGAGGTTTTCAAAGAAATTAAATTAAAGAATCGTAAAATCAGGATCAACACTTTTGTTTCAAGCGCTTCAGAAGAAGTACTACGTATGTATGGGCTTGAAAATAAACTTGTGAAATTATCTGGTGGGGATTATCTCGAAGAGATATTTTTAGAAAGCGAACAAGGTAAGAGTTCGCCAAAAGCCGGCAGATTCCTGCTTGGAAAATATGATGCTCTTTTTGTCACACCTGTGACATCCAATACTGCTTCAAAGATCGCGTATGGGATTGCGGATTCACTGATAACTAATGCAGTTGCACAGGCTGTAAAGGGAGGTGTGCCTGTGTATATTGTACCGGTGGACATTGCAGGCGTTGTACGCTCAGAGATGCCTTATATGATCGATAGGGATATTTGTATGAAATGTGAAGTGTGCCCTCCAAGAGAAAAATGTCCACACGATGCTATCATAGATCAAATTGAGTTGCTAAAGTGTACAGGTTGCGGAATTTGTAAGGAATTATGCCCTTATGATGCGATAAAGGGAGGAGAAGTGGAACTCAGGGTGCGGGATGTGGATGAGCGGAATGTGCAGATGATTCGTGGACTTGAAGGAATCACTGTACTTGAAAAGCCAGAACACATTTTGGACTTGTTTTTTCAGGATTGATAACTGTAGTAGGTAGTGTTGAGTCAACAATAAAATGTCGCTAAGTGAATAAACGGTGCAACCACACGCGCGAGAGCGCGGCACGTTTCTGCACCACGACCACTAAATATAATACGGTTTTCAAGCGTCAGCGTATTTGCTGTTCTGAGAATTGTATGTTTGGGCTGGGTTTGGTAGCATTGGAATGCGCCGAGCGGCGGCGGGGACTGATGCTATGGATTTTGTGGAGATCCATCCGTAATTTTGGAATATAGAAAATTAGTATATGTTTAGCTGATATTCCAGATGCAAAAATCTGACCTACGAATCGAAACCAAAAACAGTGCGACCGCCGCCAGGCGGCACGTTCCATACCTACCATCCATTCACATTCGCAAAATACGCAGTTTTTATGTATAGCAATCCATACAAAAACAGACATGTTGACAGTGATTGAAACTTCGATGTGTATTCAGGGCAGTGGTGAAGGACGGCGCCGCGCTACGCGCGTGT
>JAUSPM010000260.1 GCA_030655675.1 Methanosarcinaceae archaeon
ATTCGATAATAGGTCTTCAAACAACGATAATTGTGGAAGAGATGGACAACAATGTATCTGATCTTGAATTTACAAGTGATGTCAGCATTGACGATGTGATCGGTCAGGAAACTGCCCGCCGCAAATGCCGCCTGATCGAGAAGTTTTTGGAAAATCCGGAACAATTCGGGAAATGGGCACCAAGGAACATTCTCTTCTTTGGACCATCAGGCACAGGCAAGACCATGCTTGCAAAGGCTCTTGCAAGCAAGACCGAGGTGCCAATAATTCCTGTAAAAGCAACCCAGTTGATCGGGGAGTATGTCGGAGAAGGCGCACGGCAGATTCATCAACTTTTTGATCGTGCAGAGGAAATGGCACCGTGTATTATATTCATCGATGAGTTGGATGCCATTGCACTTGATCGAAGGAATCAGGAACTGCGAGGTGATGTCGCAGAGATCGTCAACGCACTGCTTACTGAAATGGACGGTATTGCCGAACGCTGTGGCGTGTGTACTATCGGTGCAACTAACCGGGTTGAATCTCTTGACTCGGCTGTTCGCAGCAGGTTTGAAGAAGAGATCGAGTTCGTACTACCTGACGAAGATGAACGCCGCAGGATCATCGAATCAAACATTAAGACAATTCCGCTACCTGTTGAGGATGTTGACCTATCCAGACTTGCAAAATTAACAGCAGGTTTATCAGGCAGGGATATTGTAGAAAAAGTGCTAAAAACTGCACTTCACCAGGCAATTATTGATGATAAAGATAAAATAATAGGGCAACATTTTGAGGATGTAGCCTTGAAAATACAGAAAAACAACAATTCAGGTATTGTTAATGGTATGTACATATAATTATAATACATTTTAATAAATTTTAATGCAAAAAAAGGTGTAATCAAATGAGCGATATAAGTGATGTAGATGAATCAGATAGGTTTGAATGTGTAGTGATCAATATAATTAAGAATCTTTCGTGGATAGGTGTTACTGTAGAAGACCTCCACTCTGGAGGTCGTGTGTATTTTGGAAAGGTCAAAACTGATGAGAACGACATTAATGTAGGTGATACACTCTACTTGGGTGCGAGACCAATTCCCTATGATCTTGAAGAGAAGGAAATGGAAGTCAGCCTCTACAATGTTGATAATGAAAGAATTGACTGGACGTTGATCTAAAAGATCACGTCTCTTTTTTTACTCTCGGAATGGGACCTCGATCTCCATCAGGTCATCCGCAACCGTTACATTTTCGAATATCTTTTTTGCATCTTCGAATATAGGTGTAGTGTCATCTGTATATCTTGAACTGATGTGTGTCAATATAAGTTGATGCACTCCTGCTTCTTTTGCAAGTAAAGCTGCCTCACCTGCGGTCGAGTGCATGGATTCCACGGCTCGGTCTGATTTTTCATCGGCAAGTGTGCCATCATGTATCAGAAGATCTGCATCCTGACTGGCTTTTAACACACTTTCACATGGGCGTGTATCTCCGCTATATACAATGGTCCTGCCTTTTCGAAACGAAGCCACAACATCTTCTGAATGGATGATCCTGCCATTGACTTCTACCGACCCTCCGCGGTGGAGTTTCGAGAACAATGGTCCCGGCGTCACACCAAGTTCAATGGCCTTTTTGTGGTTAAATCTTCCAGGACGTTCATCTTCAACAAGCGCATATCCGATACTGGGAACGCTATGCTCTGTTTTTATTACATTTATGGAATATCCATCACGTTTGATAATATCTCCCGGGTTCAATTGTACAGTTTTGATCTCATACTTCAGTTTGTAATATCCAAGTGCAATCAACAACTTGGTGAAATCCTCGACCCGGTGAGGGCCGTAGATAGTCAGAGGTTCTGTGCGCCCATGAAATGAAAGGGTCTGTACAAGTCCAGGGATCCCGAGTATATGGTCTGCATGAAAATGTGTGATGAAAATAGATGATAATGCCATCATACCGGTCTTTGCCCTCATCATCTGCTGCTGTGTTCCTTCGCCGCAGTCAAATAACATGAGTTCTCCTTCCCTGTTGATCATTATCCCTGATGGATTCCTATTAGGAGTTGGCAATGAGCCACCGGTTCCAAGAAATGTAACACGAAGCATGGATATATTTTAAGGTGTTACAGTTACTTATTAGTTACTACGAGAATAACAATGAGGGTGCAGGTGAACTAAATATCTGGCAGTGGAGAGCGTGATGAGTATTTATCACTCGAAACCTTCATATACAATCCTATTAGTAAAGGAAAGTCCATAAATAAGATATATCAGATTGATTCACAATTTAATATACAATTTACATATAATTTAAATTTAAACATAATACCTAGAGGAAATTTCAATGAGATGGCAAGGCAAATCAAGAAGAACATATACAGGCGGTAAAGTAAGGGCTTCACGCAGCAGAAGAAAATTCGAGATTGGTAGAGAATCTGCCGATACACACATCAATGAGACAAAAAGAAAGTTAGTCTCTACAAAAGGCGGAAACAGAAAGGTCAGGCTCCTTCAGTGCAATGTAGCAAACGTGACCAATCTGACTAATGGCAAGACTGTATCAAGCGCAATTGAAAACGTTATTGAAAATGTTGCAAATGAACATCATGTAAGGCGAAATATCATTACAAAAGGTGCAATAATTGTAACTGCGCTCGGAAATGCAAGAGTTACAAGTCGTCCTGGACAGGATGGCGTTGTTAACGCAGTATTGGTTGAGTAAATACTCAATCATTTTTTCTTTCCTTATCTTATATCTTTATTTTTGTAGCATTTTGGGTTAAATCGTATCAACAAAAGGTAAAAATATGGACAAACAGACACGACATATACTCGAGATCCTTGAAGATGATGCAAGAGTTACCCCAAATGAGATTGCAACTCTTACCGGCATGACTGTTAATGATGTGAGAAAGAACATCGAACAATTTGAGAAAAACGGAATTATTCGCAAGTACAAGACCATCATTGATTGGGAACTGGCTGGCGAGGAATATGTTCATGCAATTATCGAACTCAATGTTACGCTCGAGCGCAATCTTGGCTATAAAGCAATAGCAGAGCGTCTGTACAAGTTTCCGGAAGTGCGTTCGGTCAGGCTTCTCTCAGGTGGGCATGATATATCATTAACTGTTCGCGGTAATTCAATGAAAGAAGTTGCATTTTTTGTAGCAGAGAAGATCGCAACACTTGATCAGGTGCAGGGTACAACCACACATTTTGTTTTGAAGACCTACAAGGAAGATGGTGTGATACTACATGAGCCGGAACAGATTAAACGTCTTCAGATCTCACCTTAAATCATTTTAAGAATCAACACTGAAAATCTATATTTTAATACATTGAGGAAACACTCATGAGAGAACGATGTGACCCATCTGCTTTTGTTGCAGAACATCTGAAAACCGTGCCGCCATCTGGCATACGTCGTTTTTTTGACCTTGTTTCCGAGATGGATGATGTGATCTCACTTGGTGTGGGCGAGCCTGATTTCGATACACCGTGGCATATTCGTGAATCGTGCATACATTCTATTGAGCACGGGGAGACTGCATACACTTCTAATTACGGACTTTTGGAACTGCGGGAAGAGATATCAAAACTCTATTCCCAAAAATACAGTGTTGATTATAACCCTGAATCAGAATCACTCGTTACTACCGGTGTAAGTGAAGGGCTGGATATTGCTATAAGGGCAATTGTCAATCCGGGCGACGAGGTGATTGTTGTACAGCCATCTTATGTTTCTTATGTTCCTTCAGTGATCTTTGCAGGCGGTGTGCCGGTTCCTGTTTCCACAAAAATGTCAAATAATTTCAGGATAACCGCCGAGGAACTGGAAGACGCGATAACTGACAAAACAAAGGCTGTTATTATCAATTATCCAAACAACCCAACCGGTGCTGTGATGGATAAGGATTCCCTTGAGTCTATTGCTGATGTCATTGTCGAGCATGATCTCATGGTGATATCTGACGAGGTATATGATTGCCTGACCTATGATGGAACTCACACCTGTTTCTCATCACTTGAAGGCATGCGTGATCGCACTATTTTGCTGAACGGGTTTTCAAAATCCCATGCAATGACCGGTTTCAGGATGGGGTATGCACTGGCAGCACCCGAGATAATTAATTCAATGATGCTGATACACCAGTACACCATGCTATGCGCACCCATAACCGCCCAGATCGGAGCGATCGAAGCACTCAGAAATGGCGAGGGTGAGATGCAAAAAATGGTGCGGGAATATGACAGACGCAGACATCTGATCGTTGGCGGGTTGAATGAACTTGGTCTTGAATGTTTTGAACCAAAGGGTGCATTTTATGCGTTCCCATCGATCACAAGTACAGGTCTGACATCAGGCGATTTCGCAGAAGGACTCTTAAACGAGCAGAAAGTGGCAACTGTCCCGGGTGATGTTTTCGGGAAGGCTGGAGTAGGTTTCTTGCGCTGTTCGTATGCAGCATCAAGAGAAGACATCCATACTGCACTTGACAGGATTGGCCAGTTTGTTGATGGGCTGAAAGTTTAATTTTAATTTTGACTGCCGATCTCATTCAAAAATATGGGTGCGAATCAAACACGCGCGTTTCTTACAAGTCGCGATTGGTAGAATCATACAACCAAGCATGTGCTGATGAGATTCATTAAGTTTAAGATTAAGATTAAATTTAAATTTAAACTAAAAACAGAATGCAGCGAGAAAATACTTGCTAAAACTCGGATTTACTCGCAGTATATATTTATAAAATAGTATTTGTTAATACATTTTTGATACCGATACAATCCGCTGCAGGCGGCGCGTTCCTCCATCAATGAGATGATGCTTACTTTATTTGTGTTAACTCGCGTTGACTCGCACTATATAATTGTAAATATGTGCCAAGAGATAATAATCACTTACAATCGCATTAATTCGGAGAACACAATCGCATTAATTCGGAGAACACAATCTCATTATAGGCTATCGGAAAAGTCCATATTTATAGGGCAGTGGTGCGGAATTGCGCCGTCTACGGCGGTTGTATTGGTTTTAGATCAAACGTATTTGTTCGTATATACCCCTTATTGCAAGAGCAACAAAAAAATGTATCTTGTCACCTACTATCTAAGTAGGTCGAGAGGGATAACGAGTATTTTGTTTGGGATCACGTTCCCGTAGCTAAACCTGTTACCCTCTCA
>JAUSPM010000261.1 GCA_030655675.1 Methanosarcinaceae archaeon
GTTCGAGTAAAATTTCAACCCCCCACACCCACATCAAAGGAACCGTATCCCTTTCGGCATTTTCCCAACCCTTTTCCTGAATTCCTCAGGCCAGTTCTCAGGATCAAGCCCTTTCTGTGCCAAAAACGCAGATGCCCAGCGCTCAAGTCCGACACCGGAACAACCGGACCACAGTTCCTCGCCGGACTGGCATTTCACATTGAAACCGGATGGATACTTGTTTCCATTTACGCTGACGTTCTGGAACTCAAGCCACTCTCCGCCTTCTCCACGATATGGCAGAGGTGCTTCATAATCAATAGTGCCGATCTCGCCCTGTTCTGAGATGCCATCAAGACCTTCCTGTGCCATGAACCACGGTGTGACCCATGCTTTGCGCCATTCAAGGTCGAGGATGTCATTGAATATATGCAAATACCTTTCCTGCAATTCCTTTGAATGCGCCACAACCTGCTCAGGTGTGCCCGTCCAGACGATCTCAACCCGATGGAACTCGTCCACGCGCTCCATACCGTGAATGCCGCCACTCTCATACCTGTGTGACGTACCCGAGCGGTCGAAAACCTTGATCGGGAACTCATCTGTCGGTATAGTCTCGCCCTGAAGAAATGGCCAGAACGGTGGACACTGCGCATAACACATACCACCAATAGGGTCGCCTATCTTATCCTTGATCATTGCTGTCGGCACTTCATGTGTAACCTTGTAATAGTCAGAAACCTCTTCCCAGTATTTTGGGTCTCTTGTCTTTGGAGGACATACATAATATATCTCAGGATACACACCCTTCGCGTGACCTGATTTCTCCCAGACTTCCCATGTAACAAGTTTCGGGAAGATCATCTCATTGTAACCAAGTGGATCAAGAAGTTCATCAATAACGATCCTCTCAAAAGTCCTGAACAATCTCGTAGATTGTGCACCATGGATCCATTGCCCACGGCTTGAACCACGCTTAAGCCATCCCTGTTTAACCATTTCCTGAGTAGGATCCTCTGAAAAAGTAAACTCCTTCTTCTCGCTCTCCCACAAGATCTCCCAGTGCTCACCCTTTCCACCATAACTTTGAGCTGCGATCTTATCCTCCATAAGAGTCAGTATCCTGTCAGGCACACGCTTTTCCAGTTCGGCTTCACCAACATCCAGTGTAAGCGTAATAACCCCTTCATCATAAACAATATTGCTGACATGAGGTATCTTAAGTTCACCAAGAGGGTTTTCAGATGGAATTTCAATGATGTAAGACTCAACATCAATTCCACGAACCCCGACCTTGAACTCCTTACCAATTATTGCAGCAAGCGGTTTTCGAATACGAAGCATAGCATCGTGCGCTCGCACATGCTTTCCAGACTCAACAGTCAGGTTTATCCGGTCTCCGGCAATGTCCCATTCAACAATACGGGCACCTTCCCCTTCCGGTGCGCCTTTTGTGAGTATGGTCTCGTTCGCTTCAGTGAAAAAAGCATCAATGACATCTTTCGCAGGGGATGCATCGGCACTGGTCTTAAATGAACCTTTTAGTGTGAAATGTGATTCCATATATTATTCCTCAGTGTTAATGTTAAAGTTAACTTTAAGTTTAATTTTAAGTTGGATAATTTTATGTCAGTAATAATAAAGTTGGTAATTAGTGATATGGATATATTATAGACTCAGCGTCCCAACATCAGTCCAATGATGAACAGACATCCTCCGCGATCTTCGCATTCATCAGGAAATCATCCACAGTCGCAATAAGTGACGTGATCTTTTCGGTTGAAAAATGCACGATCGCAACATCATCACAAATATCGGTACGCATACTTGACAGATTATCGGGTGCAAGCGCTGACGACACAGACCTTGCGATCTCGGGCGCATCAGGACTCTTGAATTCAATGGTACCGCGTATTTTCATCAGTTATGACTCCTGGTCCAAATCATAGCTCTGGCCCTACCTTAGACTTAGCCTCAGCCCAAACTTGTTTTTAATTGTTCACCGATAATATCGTCTACAATACTTATAAATTCCTCTGACTTCCCTTTTGGAATTGAGGCACCGGACGCAATATTATGCCCCCCTCCGCTTCCGCCAACTGCTTTTGCACCCTCGCGCAAGGCATATGAGAGGTCAAGTCCTTTCGCGATCAGCGCACGGGTTCCGCGCGCGGATACTTTCACAATATCATCAACTTCATTTATCGCAACAAACGGCTGATCTGGGTGGATGTACCTGACGACCGTGCTTGCAATGATTCCGGTAGATTCCATATTAGTTGCATTAAGATACCACATATTCTTGCCCTGCTGGAGCATCTTTTCGGCTTTCTTAATATCGGCAACAGTAGACTTCTGGTGCTCAACAGAAAGCACGCGTGTCTCATCAACTACCGATGCATCCTTCATGCACAGCGAAAGCGCAACTCCGGCTTTATCCATTTTCCCACATGTATTCATAATCGCAACAAGGTCGTATGAATTCTGCACGATCTCACGATCAAGAACATATACGTCCCCAATAGCAGCATCCACGGCTTCAGGACTCGCATGTTTTGCAAGTTTCAAAGCAACGGCAGATGTCAGTTTCTTCAGGTCACCGGCAGACATCGAACTGATCTCACCGTGTAAATCCAAAAAGTCCAAAAAAGCATCGATCTTTTTGCGGTCACCTGTAATATCAAGATATGGTTCACATGTGTATTCCAAAACATCAGCAATATCCCCGGAACCAACCTTCAAACCTTTCTTGATACTGATGACATTATTTTTCAAAGCCTCATCCAAAATGGAACGGTTCGCGGACTCAAATAATTGTTTATCACCAACAGCACCGGCAATTGCCAATCCCGAAAGGTCAACATTTCTCTCACTCATCTGTCGCACGACCATATATGTAGTACCCGATGCAGACAGATGTATCGCGCCATCGATCCCGACAAAATGTGGATTGATGACAGCCTTAATCTTACCATTTGCAGGCGATTCTCCAACAGGCTGATGATGGTCAATTATCACAACATCCTGTGAGACTTTTTCAATAAGGTCTAATTGTCCGCATCCCATATCACAGAATAACACAAGGTCCCCTTCAGATGCCGTGCTGTTCACAATGTCAATAACCGATTCGTCCAGCCTGCTGACAATGGTAGCATGAAATTGTGTGTTATTCCTGTGAAGTGCCTGACAGATGATAGCAGCCGATGTGATACCGTCTGCATCATTGTGTGAGATCACACGAACATGGCTGTATCCTGATATTACTTCAGCCACCTGTTTTGCAAGTTCAGTCAATTTACGGATATCATCCGTATTTTTGTTGTCTTTATCCTTATCATTCAAACAATATCACCATACAAGTATCACTATCTCACAACTTCCCCAGGTTTTGTGGAACCGCCGCTATTTATCACAGTTCCAACATTTATACTGGTATTGATCGCGGTATGCACACCGTCTCCCATGATAACCCCAAGTTTTCGTCGTCCGGAGTCAAGGAACTGATATCCTATCGTAACCCTTACGCTCCTACCATCATGCCGCAAATTCGCAACCTTCGTGCCGGCACCAAAATTACATCCCTGTCCGACTATGCTGTCACCAACATAACTCAGGTGGCCGATATGGGTATTGTCCATAATAATACTGTTCTTGACCTCAACCGCATTTCCAATACGTACTCCATTCCCGATCGAAGTTGACGGACGGATGAAACAATTTGGACCGATGTCACAATCATTTCCAATAACAACCGGACCAATAATATAAGCACCATTGCGAATAAGCGTGCCTTCTCCAACAACAACTTCACCGATAAGTGTCGCATTCGGTTCCACCAATCCATTGCATTCTGCTTTTATGTTCTCAAGTAAAAGTTCATTTGCATCCAACAGATCCCAGGGTCGTCCTACATCTAACCAATCATGTTCAAGTATCTCGTATCCCACATTTGCACCGCTGTCGATCAACATCTGAAGGGAATCCGTAATTTCCAACTCTCCCCTTTCAGACAGTACTGTTTTGTCAATAAGATCGAATATAGAATCATTAAACAGGTATATTCCTGCATTTGCAAGATTGGTTGGTGGAACTTCCGGTTTTTCAATGATCTTTATGACTTTGTCACCAGATATCTCGATAACTCCAAAATCGGATGGATTCTCAACCTCTTTTACGGTAAGTACTGCATCCTCTTCTCTCGACATGAGTTTTTTAAGATAATCGGAACTTATCAACACATCGCCATTGAGAACAACAAACCGACCGGTCACAGACCCGCGTGCACAGCCAATAGCATCTGCCGTACCACGCTGCTGTTTCTGGTGCACATACTCAATTCTCGCACCCCATTTCTCCCCATCTTTGAAGTGGTCTTTTATTGAATTCTCAAAATATCCC
>JAUSPM010000263.1 GCA_030655675.1 Methanosarcinaceae archaeon
GGACTTTGTTCAAAGAATACCATTACAGTTTTACGGATTGCACATCTGCAGCCTTTTCAAAAAAGTATGGAATAAAATATATTGCATCATTTGACCATCATTTTGATTCATTTAAATGGTTGAATCGCATTTGTTAATGCACAATCTAATTATTAAATAGTATTTGTTTATCTGATGAAAGGTCGGTGCACATTCCAAATACCAAAAACCCCATGCAGCAACCCCGCCGTAGGCGGCATGTTCCATACCTACCATACGTTCGCATTCGCAAAATACGTAGTTTCTATGTAGAACAATCCATACAAAAACAGATGTATTGACAATGATTGAAACTTCGATGTGTATTCAGGGCAGTGGTGAAGGACGGTGCCTCGCTACGCGCGGATGGTAGCGTCGTTTTTATTTCCAACTCATTAATATGCAACGCTACAACACAACTTTATACGCTAAACAAATACTAATTAACAGATCCCTCGTTATGAATATCGCTCAATAACCTTTTTTATGACCCTTCCACTACTGCAAAGTTCACAACTTTTTGATTTATCGATACGCATAACTTTTGCATCAAACCCGTGTTCCTTCAGGTTCGCTTCAAGTTTCCCTGTGTCGTAGGTCTGGTCATAGCCTATTGCAACAATATCGGGATTTATTTCCTTTAATGGCTCGAACATATCGGTCTCGCTACCAAGCACTGCCTTGTCAACTATTTTCAGGGAATTTACCATAACAAGACGCTGTTCTTCCTGGATTATCGGTTTTGGCTTGTGTTTTATCATAGAATCCCGGGCTACGATAACATACAACTCATCCCCAAGTGCCCGTGCTTCAGTCAGATAAAGGACATGTCCTGGATGCAATAAGTCAAATGTTCCTGTTGCGAGAACTCTTATCAAAAAATCACCTGTATACTGTTAAGATGGTGTAAGATATGCGGCAAACTTAATAACATTACTGAATTTTTACTATCAATTGACATGCTTTATATATAAACCAGCCAATATACATTGAGGAAAAACATGGATACTGACGAACTCGCCGCATTGTTAAACACGCTTGGGAACAAGCACAGTCTCGCAATACTTGCGGAACTGGCAGATGGTGAGCAATATGTATCCGAACTCGCGGAAAAGATAGGGATCTCGCGTCCGCTTTTGTATCTTCATCTTAAGAAACTGGAAAACGTGGGGCTGGTTGAAGGGGAAATTCGGCACTTTGACGAACCTCCGTATACCAAAAAGTATTATCGCGCAAATGATTTCTATATCGAAGTCACATTGAAACATATAAAGGATATTGTGAATAATAATATAAAGGAGAACTAAAACATGCCGTACTATACCACACAAACCGCATCTATCGCATTGATCGCAGTGGTGACAATAATTGGTTTGAGTTTGACATACCTCAACTACAAGATGTTGACCACCATGGAAGAGGTCAATAAAAAACTGGAAAAGGTAGCAAAACTGTTGGAATCACTCGGATAGATCACAATTTTAATCAATTGTAATAAATAGAAAACATGACACCGATCACACAAATATACAGCAATCCTCCACTTCTTCCATGTGAAGCACAATGTGCAACCGTGCTGAACATGACTGCCGGCACACATTACATACTACTGGGTTTGGCATTAGTAATAGGTTTGAGCATGCTATTCCTATATTTAAAAATAAATTCCACTCTTGCCAGATCAAGTGCGGAATTAGAAAAAATAAGCGATCTGTTCGATACACTTGAATAATGGGTATGTTGCGAAATTATCACAACATACATTATTTACACATCTTTGTTAACAATTGTGTTTTATAATTACTACTTATATACCTGATTGTAAGCAATTTTCCCAACAACAGGCAGTTTAAATTTTGCACCTCGTTGTGCCTTAAACATCAGTATTAACATTATAAACATCACCAACATTCCAGTAAGATCTGCAAGCAACCATCCAATCACAGGTATCCATGCGATCAACAGCACTATTATTGATAGTGGCATGAAAAATATTACAGATTGCATGGCATGAAATCGAACAAATTTATTCTCTTTTTCTATGAGTAAGAAAATAACACCTGTTATCCAAAAGCCCAGATAGCACAAGATCCCTACAATATTTTCATTTAGTTTTATCGAAGTTTTGTATGACATATTTTCACCAATTCCACACTTCATCTCAATTCGATTGAATGCTGCGGACACTTTTCAACACATGCACCGCATCCCGTGCATTTTTCCCGATCGATCTCTGCAAGGAAATTAGTAACCTTTATTGCATCTTCAGGACAGGTCTTTTCACATATTTTACAACCGATACATCCAACCGTACATACTGCCTTTACGGCTTTACCCTTATCGTGGGAACGACAGCGCACATGCACTTTTTCGGACGCTTTTGTAAACGCGAGTATCTGGTTTGGACATGCACCAGTACACAAGCCACAGCTTCTGCACAGGTAAGGATTCACCTCAGGAAGATGGTTATCTCTGATCGTGATGGCACCGAACGGACATGCACGAACACATGTGCCACGACCCATACAACCATAACTGCATCCTTTCTCGCCGTCAGAAAGCATCATCACTGCCTTACAGTCCTCGATACCTACATAATTGAACCTATCCACACAATTCACACCGCCGTTACAGCGCACATATGGGATTTCCTTTTCGCCCTCTGAAACATCTTGGCCCAGGATTCCGCCAACCTCTTTAGCCACCTCAAAACCGCCCACAGGACAGCCATCGATTGGCGCACTTTCATTGACCACACGCTCTGCAAAATCGGAACAACCCGCATATCCACATGCTCCACAATTTGCACCGGGAAGAACTCCTATAACTTCCTCAACCAGAGGATTTGTTTCAACCTTGAACTTTTTTGATGCCACGACTAGCATAACACCTACAAGAAGTCCAAGTCCTCCAAGAATTGCCATTGACTCTAAAATGAATACTGTAAAGTTCATATAGGGATCACCCTGAAATAGTTAACAAATGCCATTGAGAGCAGCGTTGCAATAAAGAACGCATGTGGCAACCCCTGTACTGCTGAAGGTACATTCACAAGTGTCAAGCGTTCTCTTATTGCGGACATCATAAGCATCACAATTGTATAACCAAGACCTGCTGATATTCCGAACACAATACTTTGACTGAATGAATAATCAGCCATTACATTCAACAAAACAACACCCAACACAGCACAGTTTGTTGAAATTAAAGGTAGATATATACCAAGCGACCTATATAATGAAGGTACATTCTTTCTAACAACAAATTCTACCAACTGCACAAGTGCTGCAATTACCACAATGAAACTAATCAGAGCCAGATATTCAAGTTTCAATGGAACCAGAATATATGTGAAAAGTAAATATGACACGGTAGCCGACAGCGCCATGACAAACACAACCGCACCGGACATTCCTGCCGCACTTTTTGTATCCTTGGTAACACCTACAAATGAACATAATCCAAGGAATTGGATCAATAGGAAGTTCTTGATGAAAAGACCCTCCATCAATATTGTAAATAAGGCTTTTTCCACCATGTTAACCACCTCTTGCAAGTTTTCTTGCTTTTCGATGATTGACAATAGCCATAAGTATTGCAATCGTCAGGAACGCACCCGGGGGCATAATCATGACTGTTGCAGGTTCGATTGGTACGCTCAATAAATGGTGTCCGAATACAACGATTTTACCGGTCCCAAGAATTTCACGTATTCCGCCAATTAACATAAGCACCAATAAAAATCCCGCAGATTCACCAAGTGCATCGATCAATGAATAGAACACATTGTTCTTGTTCGCATACGCTTCAGCACGACCGATGATGATACAGTTAACAACGATCAGTGGAATGAATACACCTAAAGCCGCATAAAGAGGCGGTGTAAATGCTTCCATGAGCATATCAACGATCGATACGAATGTAGCGATTATGATAATGAATATTGGAAGTCTTACTGATGCTGGAATCTGTTTTCTAAGTGCCGAAACCATTACATTTGAACCTATCAGCACAAATGCAGTGCCTGCTGCCATCCCGATACCATTTTCAACCGATGTCGTAACTGCAAGGGTTGGACAGAGACCCAGCACAAGTCCAAAAATTGGATTATCTTTTGTAATCCCCCGTATAAATTCACTCCATACCTTCATACTATCAGCCATTTTATCACCTCACCCTTCCGCATCTTTAACTTCTTCAATCTTAGCGTTCAATGCATCCACGACTGCCTGAGATGATATCGTGGCACTAGTTATGGAATCAATCTTTCCACCGGCACTGGATAAACTTAGATCTGCTATTGCAATATTCACAAATTTATTTTTGAAATCAGGAGTCACAATCATTGCACCAAGACCAGGCGTTTCACTGTGACTCATAACTGTCATCCCTGTAAGCGTTTCGAATTTTGCATCCACACCACCTGCAACTTCAATCATGCCCTGTGCTCCGACTTGCTTCCTGAAAAACGCATACCCAACCGGATTTCCCGAAGCATCGAATGCACGATAATAATAGATCTCCCGGTCGCCTTCATCATTGATAATACCACCTTCAACAGCCTCAAAATTCACTGCCAGCGGCATGATCTCTTTCAATGCATCCTGACGTGCCAGTTCATAATTGATCTTCACTTGTTTCTGTGTTGGCACATAGGTAATCCCGAGAAGTGCTGATGCAACAATTGAAATTATCACCAATTTTGCAATAATCATTATAACTTCTTTGTTGGAATCAGTCATTTCTTAACACCCCCAAATGACTTTGGCAAAGTATTGTTCTCGATCAGTGGCGACAAACAGTTTGCAAGGAATATTCCATAAAACACCGCAAACACATAATTTGCAAAGTATCCATAAAGCACTGTTAAAATACCACACACAATACCATAGATAATTCGTCCCTTCTTTGTAACCGGTGATGTTGCCATATCGGAAGCAAGGAACATCACACCAAACAAAAATGCTCCGGTTATAAGATAAGAAATATCATCTTTTAACAAGAGTATCATTAAAACTGCTGTGACAAAATAACTAAGAGGAACCCTCCAGTCAATATATTTTTTGTACATTAGGTAGACACCGCCAATCAATGCCAAAGGTGACACACCAATCAAAAATCCTGCACCGTTTTCCAGGATTATATCTGATAGTTGCCCGATATGTGGTGTTGACAATGGAGTCATAAGTTGTGTCCATGCAAGTGTCAAAAATATCCAGGCACCCAATGTCGGATTAAAAACATATGAGCCAATTCCGCCAAAAGCATGTTTTACAATCGCTACTGCGAAAAACGAGCCCACTGCCGGCAGCCACAACGGAACATTCGGCGGAAGAATCAATGCAAGCGTAATCCCAATAAAGACGGCATGTCCATCGGCGATGGTAATCTTTTGATTAAATGCTTTCTGGATTCCTGCTTCGGTAACAACTGCCGCCAGGACACTTATTAGAATAATTCCAAGTGCAGGGAGTCCAAACATATATATCGAGATCAAACTTACCGGAACAAGGGCAAATACTTTGCTAAACATTATTTTCTGAATAGATACACCCATCTTCTTATAAGGTGGCGCTGAGATTGTAAAAGTCATATTAAGCACCTCCACAGGATTCACATCCAAGTTCAATATTCGATGATTCTTTTGGAGCGAAATCAGCATATGCCCCTTCTATTGCAAACTTTGCATATCTTATCAACTGCAACATATGAATCTTAGAAGGACACGTTGCTGCACATTCTCCGCATTCAACACAATTCATTACATTCATTCCACGACATTCATCAAAACGTCCTTGATCTGCTAAAACTGCAATTCTACTTGGGATCAGGTTAACAGGGCACACATCAACGCACCGTGCACAATGAATACATACTGATACTTCATTCATGAGGACTTCATCCCTGCTCAATACATGTATACCGGTAGTTGACTTCGCCACAGGCACTTCATCTGTATATTGTGCAGTCCCACTCATCAACCCATTTGCAATGACCATTCCAGGATCTCCTTTGTATCCCCCGCATGCATCAATGACATCTTTGAATGTTGTACCGATCTTCACACGGATCTTCTGAGGTTCATTCACAAAACCTGTAACAGAAACAATTGTCTCAAAACATGGTTTCCCTTCATGAACTGCATCATAGAGTTCCTTTGCTGATTTAACACTGCAAACTGCAACACAAACATGTTCAGGTCCGCAATCAAGTGGAACCTTGCTTCCGGTTACATCATACGTAAGCAGATCACCCATATTTTGCTTATATGTGCGATTCTTGGACACTACGACTATATTCGACCCCATATCATCAATATAGTAATCTATACGTCGTTTTCCAATTAGAGGTGCAACAGATAATGATTTCCCATTAATTGGGACACTTTCAAATGCACTGATATAATTTTTAGCATCACTCCTGATCACTATTGCACCTTTTGATGCACCTGCGGCTTTCATCAAAAGTTCTAATCCTTTGACGATATGTGACGGAGAATTATAGATCGCATCACAATATCCACTTAGC
>JAUSPM010000001.1 GCA_030655675.1 Methanosarcinaceae archaeon
CGCATAATTATTTTTTCAAAACCACTCAAAGAAAGGGTTTTATATCTTTGATATATATTCTGAAATGTGTTTAAAGAACGATCAGACAACATGCTGGTTGTAGCCGTAGGTTTATTGGCAGTGTTCGCATTGATCCCCATACTTGCAGGTGTCACAGCCCAGTATACTCACACTCCGCTTCAAGGAGTTATCCTGACAGACGCATTTGCAATTCCAAACCAGCAGACAGAATCTCAATACATCACCCAGTCGGCGTGGTTCTCGATTCGCCATGCTGAAAATGCTCAGCTACGTTCCGTTAGTGATATTCCTTATTCCACTTTTTACAATATGACACATGATGATGCTACAAGTTACTTTAACCACACTGTTTTAGCAAAAATGACCAATGTTTGGTTGCGTCTTTATTACAATACTCCAAATGCTCAGGTGGGTGTAGGCTTATTAGATGACGACATGGGTCGTGTAAATAGTGGAGGATGGGAAGAACTTCCGGAAGATGAAAATTTCAATCTGGACAAGTATTTTGAAGAAAACGGGAAATTTGCCGAACTTATGCCACCGCCGACCACGAATGGATATGTTGATGAAAACACGGGGGGTGTGGATTTTTCTTTTGGTACCTATAGTATTCCATTTAATGTGAACACCTACAATTCCGTGTATCATTTTTCAATGCCATACACCACACGCAATAACCAGCTTGTGGAAATTATAAACGATATCGAAGAGCCTGCTGGAATTTATGAACAGGCGGTCAATTTCGATGCACCCGATTATGTATATGCAGAGAGGAACCTTAACGCCATTCCTGCAAAATCATCAATTGCCGCACTTACAGTTGAACCTCTTGTCGAGTGGATTGCTGATCTGGAATATGATTCACATTTAGGTGATCAATTATACCGGAAAATGGGTTTTGATATTCGCATTGTGGCCAATGCACATGATTGGGTGGCCAATTCAACAATCACAAACGATTATTGTGTTGCTTATTCCCCAATCAGTTCCGAAAGGAATTGTAGGTGGGGACAGAACAAAAATGGTCGGTACCGGGTATGCTGGTGTAATTATTGGGGCACTGGATATCGCAGGTTCACATCTGGTGAAATAGAAGGGAGTTATTCTCTAACGCTTGAGAGAATCGTAACAACATCACGAGAAGAAAATGGTGAGACTGTATCGAATTTGGATAGTTTGCTAAAACCTGCTATAGAGGATGTTTATTTATCCAAAAACATTACTTTGAATGAAAGACCGAGTTTTTTGATCACGTATGGATTGACAGACAGTACGACATATCAAAGGTTGACGACCTGGTCTTCATCTCGGTGTCCGGTAAAAACCGTTTCGGCAACATCTTGTAGCGGGGTGGACTATCCGGCCTGGTACACAAATCTTCCCAATTTAGTTTCACAACTCAATGGCGATTATAATGTATATGTCGGGCGTTCAGCTTCACGAACATGGAATTGATGTGTAGAAATAGTAAGATATATTAAGGTGAATTTCAATCTCTATGCTGTGAAAATCCCCTTAAAAAAGTGGGTGATTTTGGTCTGCATAATGATCGCATTAGTTCTTACAAGTGGTTGCATCATGTCTGAATCTGCAACATTTGTGGAAAAAATGACTCTGATTGTAGATCCACAAACACCCCTATTCAATAATTGGGACAATTACGTTCCGATGCCAGTGTTAGGTACTTGCTGCGAGTAAGTGAAGTCAGAGGTTTGGAAGTCCTCAAAGTGGTGGATGAGTGGTAACTATATGACAGTGGTGAAATATGTGTGATGTTCATCCAACAAGTAAAACAAGTTTAATCTGTACCAACTTGTTTGTATATACACAAAATATATAAAAATGGTGTACTTTTATGGGGGCACACTGTGTCCTATAACTGTTATCTAAAACAGTTGGATGATGGTTGGTATATTTCTTTATATGTTATTTTTTACACGAAGTTACTTGTGTATATGGGATTTTATGCAAAAAAAGGTATACGTTATACGTTATACGTTATACGTTATACCTTATACCTTTGAACTGTGGTACTCTGAAAAATTATCCGTAATATAAATTTTAATTTTAAAATAATTCAGTTAGATTCGCATGACGAGAATATTGATCCAATTCAATATTCGTGCTTATGTCATTGACTCAAAATTTCGCCCCACATCCCGAACAGAATGACTCCCCTTCTGTTTTTTCCTTTCCGCACTGCGGGCAAGTACCATTAGTATCGTTTCCAACATTTGATTTATAGACAAACGAATCCTTCACCTGCGTGCCAATATTATCGCCATTATGGTAGAAGTTCTGCACGATACTGTCATTAATGTATCCTTTGACATGCACACGCTTTTCCAGTTCATCGAGTATTCCATGATAGAATCCTGTCAATGCATCCTCGCGCTCCGCCCACGCTTTGAGTATGAGTTTTGATTTCTTTGCGCCACCAACGACCTCGATCTGCGCGGCGTATTTCAATTCCTTGACACCTTCACCGTAGAAGCGCACTACGCCGTTGAACATCTGTGTGGTGGCTGTAATTTCAGGTTCAAGCATGAACATATTCATGTCCCGGATCACTCTTGATACCATGCTGAACAACGTCTCAGCCGACATTGATATTTCTTTCGTTGTTTCCTCTGTTTTAACAAGATGACTTGTTATATTTCGCCATTCAGATATTGATATATCTTTAATTTTAAGAAGTGGGCAAACTACACTAAGGGATTTTATTTCAAGGTCAATTTCTTGACGCTTTTTTGTGCCGTAATCATAGTAATTCATCCTGCCGGAAACATTACAGTCACCACATTCTCCGGTAGGTCTTATCTCAAATGTGACGGTTTTGCTTTCATTGGGTTCAAGCATCGAAATTGATTTGTCATTATTTTCCAAAAGGAAAACATCAGGAACAAAAAGATGAATTTTGATGTCTCCTATTGGTTCAGAAGTGGTGTTTTCAATTTTTATCTTGTGCAAGATTGTTGCACCTTTGTACCCAAAGGCAGACGTTGTATTTATGAATCTATTTGCTTTCAATGGTTCATTTTTTATTTGGGGTGTGAGTGCTGGTTTTTTGGGTTCTGTGTGTTTAAGGAGCGTAGAGGTTGTTGTACCATCAGCTGATTTTTTTGATTTTTTAAGAATTA
>JAUSPM010000007.1 GCA_030655675.1 Methanosarcinaceae archaeon
AGGGGTATATACGAACAAAAACCAATTATGTATCAATTTATTATCCAAAATTCCATTAACTAATAAACAAAACCGCACGCGCAGGTGCACCATCACAACCAATTATCTTTAACGGCATACACATAAAATCGTACACACCCTCATCAACATTATGTAGATCCAGGCACTCCACAATATTAATTCCATTTCCAAGCAACTTTTTGTGAACTACCAATTGAGATTGAGCATCAATTGACAAACCATCTATTCCAACTGTTATAAACCCATTCTCAACGATCCAATCTGCTACACTTTCATCCAGATACGAAAAACGATTATTTAACTTAAGGATCAATATCTTTATTCCAGATATGTCTTCAAACAACCTGTATGCAGCCCCAAGGTCATTTCCTGTTATAGCCTTCTCCTTAGTAGACATATCAAGCAACAGTGATTTACCTACAAGACCATCAAGTTGGATCTGGTCAACCGTGACACCATCTTCAAAAATATGAGACGGGGCATCAATATGGGTTCCAGTGTGACTTCCGAATGAGATGCGAGATAATTTAGTACCATCATTTTCAATCGATGATATGGTCTCGATCTGCGGTTTCGGGTCACCGGGATATATCAACATATCCGGTGATATCCCGACAGAAATATCGATCATTTTCGTGTGCATGATCCTACCACCTGATTTGAATTTTAAAATTACTCAATGAATCTAATCGAAGAAGCCAGCACCTTATTAGCCTGCTTCTCACTAAGCCCTGCACCCATTGCGATCATCTTCGCAGTTTCCTTTGTGATCAGATCATTCGGACTGTGACAATCTGTATTTACAACAAGGGTTGCACCTGCCTCAAGTCCGACTTTTGCGACATGCCCATTTGTACGGTTGTGTCCATTACGGGCTGTGATCTCAAGACATACATCGTTATCAGCTGCTGTCTGGGCATCCTCAAGAGTGATAAATCCGGGATGCGACAGGATATCCACATCCTCTATCCTCACCACAGCGGAGTTCGTACCGGATGCCACCGGTTCGTTCATCGTTTCCCCATGCACCACAACGATCTCCGCACCAAGTTCCCTCGCTTTTTTAACAAGAGATGCTATCTTTTGGGGCGGAATATGAGTAAGTTCCACACCTGCAAGCACTCTGATGTCCCATACATCTTCTAGATACTTTGCCTTTTTAGCACCTGCAAGAGCATGCTCGATATTGGTAAAATCGACATGGTCAGTAATTGCAATTCCCCTGTAACCGTGTACCACTGCTCTTCGGACAAGTTCGCTTGGGATCAGTTCACCGTCACTGAAAATCGTATGTGTGTGTAGATCGATCATTAGTTCACCGGAACTTATTTAGTTCTCATCCATAAAATCATTTGTGAATTTAAGTTTAAGTTTAAGTTTAAATTTAAGTTTAAGTTTAAGTTTAAGTTTAAGTTTAAACTTAAATGTAAATTGTTGTAAAGTTAATTCAAATTATCAACCGCGCCTAAAGCCGCTCGATAACATTCGCAAATGCAAAGTTTGGCTTTACATCATCTATCTTTATACGGACATGTTCACCAACTTTAACATCCTTGACAAATACTACAAACCCTTCGATAACGACTGCACCATCACCACCTGAACCGAGTTTTTCGATCGTGACCTCAAATTTATCACCTTTCCTGAATGGTGCAGTCAGGAACTTTTTACCGATGATATATATCTCTGCACTTTGCGTCCTTGATGCTTTTGGTGTGTATGCACGGACATACGTGAAACAATTGCGTACCTCATCAATATAATCCTTGAACATATCACCCTCGAACACTTTTACAACAAAGTGTCCTTGTGGTTTATGTATCTTTTTTGCACATTCAAGTGCAGAAGTGACAAGGGCGATCGAACGCCCATGGTCCAGACTCCAATTTCCAGAAAGATTTGGTGCGGCATCACATATCACAACATCTGCGCCGCCCTCACCTACAAGTTCGATTATCTTCCCTATCGTTCTGTCGGCTGTCATATCCCCTTTGATAGTGTCAACACCATCTATGGGCTTGATACGTTGCAGATCAACACCAATAACCCGTCCGCCTGAAATTTTTTTTGCGATCTGGAGCCATCCACCAGGAGCGGCACCAAGATCAACGACCGTATCCCCCTCATTGATAACCTCAAATTTCTTATTGATCTGCGTAAGTTTAAAAGCAGCACGCGAACGATGGCCATCGGCCTTTGCCTGCCAGTAATATGAATCTCGTCTATCTGTTGCCATGATTATTCGCTTAATTCGTATCCAAACATCAAATAGCTTATGCAGACTTTAGCTGTTCAAGTCTTTCACTAACACCCAATATTGTGTCTTCAATATCCAATATACCCCCAGGCAACCAGAAATCATAATCATAATAGAGGTTTAGCAGGTCACTGTAACGTTGTTCAAGTTTTGATATGTCAGAATCGGGCACCAATCCATCAGAAACCAGATCGATCTTCTCATTAAGTCTTTTTGCACGCTGTTTCAAGCGAGACGAAAAACTTTTGGCAACCTTGCTCATGTCAACCTCGCGCTTTGACAATTCAAGGATGTCAATTATTTCACTCAGCTCATACGGAATATCGGGAAACGCATTCGGTCCGGTTATGTAATAAGTCTCATCCGAATCGGCACCTTCTACTTCCTCAAAAGAAACGGTCTCGATCAAATGCTCGCCTAATGCAGATTCACAAAGTTGCTCGATATCAGCAAGACTAACAACCCCAAGCCTTCGGATCTCCGCATGTTCCTGCACGATAAGGTGTATCTCACCAATTGTTGAAGCACCAAGCACATCAACAATTCCGGCAAGTTCATCTTTTGTAATCATAGTAGTTATCCATCCAGTCCATTATCATTCGATCCATGTCAATGATATTCCTATTAAAGCAAATATCTGCGGCTGCTGAGTGCACTTTTCAAGATCGCATCGGCATTGTGTTTCTCGATCTTTACATCCATGGTCTTTTCGATCAAAGGAATGTCATCAGCCAGACCATCCATAGCATGTTTGACCAATTGCTGGTCTCCACCTGTAATTATGTAATCGATGTTATTGACATCAATGTTAACAGTATCATCAAGCATTTTCTTGATCACTATTCGCACCTTTTCAACATGATGTGCGATATCTTCATCCCGGAGTTTTTCAAACCTTCCCTGGCTAAATCCTCCTTTTGTGTGCTTTGCTTTTACACTACTTCTTACGACCTGATATGTTTCAAATCCATTCATATCAGGTGCAAAACCCACAAAAGACTCGCCAGCATGTACAATTACTACAAAAACACCAACGTCTTTGTTTTCCATAAGTTTTAGATTTTTGATGTCAAAGGTCGTCCCAAATTTTAACACAGGATCATTTAATGGAAAAACAGGCGCAACAGCTTCACGCACCATGCCAAATGTATCATAGAAAAGCACATAACCGGTTTTGGAATCGATCTTGCCCAGCAAATGTTGGCTGTTTTCATCAATTTGTTCCAAGACATCATCTGAGTTTTTGAGATCGGATAATGACTGACCCTGCGGGACATATACCGTGATGAGTGTTTCTGAATTGGACTGTAGAGATCTTAACTGGGAACGGTATTCCGAAAACCTCAGAGGGGAGAGAGTATAAATGTCTCTGAACCGAATATCACCTGTTGCTTCTTTTTTCAGTTCATTGCGTTCATGCATCAGCGTTTCGATCTTTATGTTTGCTTCATTTAATTTAGACTCAATATCCTGTTTTACAGAAACCGAATTCTTTGATATATGATCTCTCTTTTCAAGCCGGGTTTGAAGTCGTTTAACATCAATTTCAAGCTCGACAATGTGGGATTGTAACATTTCCACCTGGTTTTCAAGTTTATCCTTGCCCGATATCTTTCCAAAAAACACATTGAAATTATCGATAACTTTTTCCCTTTCGATCATCGCTTTCAAAATAAACATTCATACAATAAAAATCATACTGATTTCAACACCATGAATATTGTTGTTTGGATTTTGTTACTTGATTAGCAGATATCCAGTATTTCCAAACATCGATACTTCCGATTGACTATATATTTTATTGTTTCTCCATAACATTGAGTGTAGGGGATGTTTTGGAGAATAAACACCAATGACCCAGTTTTGAAAAATGCGGTGTCAGAGTGGGTACTCGAATGTTTACATATTTTGATTACCTTGAATTCGGGGATATTATATTGATTCATCTTCATTTACCATTCATCGAAATGTTTAAATGGCATTGATGCATAAATGGCATTAGTGCACAAATGGCATTGATGCACAAACAATAAAGTGTACAGTTTTATTAATTTAAGGAGAATAAAAATATGGATACAGATGAATGGAAACTAGAATTTAATAAAAATGGCGTTGAGATATTCAAAAGAATCAAAAATCCCTTTGATAATCAAATTAAAGATTCGCCACTCCCTGTTATGGATTATGATACATTAATAGAAAAAATTGAGAATGGAAAAATAAATATGGTCGTTACGAAAATCGACCGAAAAATCGAAAATGATGTACTCAAATCATTAATATTTTATGTTTCTGAATTTAATTTTATGGAATCTTCTAATTTTCAAAATCAAACAATCATAGATGCTACCGAAGATCAAAATTTGCTTGTTTTTGATAACAAAACAAAACCTTGGACACTTAGTAACGATATGTTGAAAATTACTGCACAGTGGCTTTTTGATAATGGGCGACTACAAAGCAAAGATTTGCCAGTTTATGTCCCTCGTGGCAAACGATATCTAATAAATACAAAACCAGTTCATGAATCTGGCAAATCATTTGAAGGCAAGTATCAAATTTCATCGGATATGTATCTACTTATTAATTTTTCAACAGACGGATGTAAAATGCATGCTGAATATTTGATGAAGAAATTTGCTCCAGAAATTAATTTCAAAATTTTAGGACTTTAGCAACAAGATGATTACACAAACAGAGTGGAGACAACTGGAAACCATTTACAAGCTTAATTATAAAGAGACTGTCAGGAAAGTCCATATTTCGAGGTACTTCAACTAGTTGAATGAATATAGTACGACGCTGCATAACGTTTTACTTATGAACATTGATTAGAATGTTTCGATTTTGCCACTTTTCCGACGATCTCATTAACTTTTCCACTTTTATGTCGTTTTGGATTAGACAGTTGGTTTAATTTCGTTTTTTTATAAAATTGTGACTTTCGAGTGTTTTATGACTTTATGAAATTATGTGTAATCGGAATTACTGATTATCACAGCAATCTACTTATTATTATAATGACAAGATGTGTATAATGACCAATAGTAATTCACATCCTACACTCTGGATCAGGGAACAAACAAGCCGATCACTTGCAGACAAAACGATTGTCATAGGAGTGACAGGCAGCATTGCAGCTGTGCGCGTTGTTGAACTTGCAAGGGAATTGATACGCAACGGTGCTGATGTCTATGCTGTGACCACTCCTGCAGCAGAGCGTATCATCCACCCGGATGCACTTGGTTATGCAACAGGGAATGATGTTATCACAAAACTTACAGGAAAGATCGAACATGTCGAGTTCTGCGGGCTAAAGGGACGTGCAGACCTGTTGCTGATAGCACCGGCTACAGCAAATACGATCGGAAAAATCGCACAGGGTATCGATGATACACCTGTTACGACTTTCGCAACAACTGCGATCGGTTCAAATATTCCTGTGATCGTGGTTCCTGCTATGCACGAGGCAATGTATAACCATCCGGCTGTAACCGCGAATATAGATAAATTAAAAGAATGGGGAATCACAATCATTGATCCTCGTCTTGAGGAAGGGATCGCGAAACTCGCAACGAACGAAATGATCGTACTGAGTGCCGAGCGTGCACTTGGAAATAAGACTCTCGCAGGTAAGAAAATAATAGTTACAAGCGGTGCGAATGCTGAATCGATCGACCCTATACGAATAATGACAAACCGTTCATCCGGAAAGACCGGTGTTGAGATCGCATTTGAAGCGTACAGGCGCGGTGCGGATGTGACCATTGTCCACAAGAACCATCTTGGGATCCCGGGAATTAAAGAGATATTTGTTGAAAGTGCCAATGACATGACAGGTGTAGTACTGGCTGAACTTGAAAAAGGATATGATGCCCTTATAAGTGCGGCAGCGATCTCTGATTATACCATTGATACTGCACCGAGTAAGATCAAGTCTGGAGAGGAACTTGTCCTTAAATTCAAACCTACCCGGAAACTGATAAAGGAAGCCCGAGAAAAACATCCAGGACTTATCATAACCGGATTCAAAGCCGAGACCGGTGTGACACCTGATGAATTGATGAAACGTGCGTGGAATACTCTTAATGAATCAAAACTTGATATGATCGTTGCAAATGAGGTGGGCAAAGGAGGAATAGGTTCTGACAATAATGAGGTTTACATAATTGGCAGAGAAGTGCTCAAACCCTCGCATATAAGTGGCAAAAAACATTTCATTGCATCTGCATTGCTTGATGAGTTGTCTAAGATATTCGAGGCAAAGGGAGAACCATAGATGCCTTCATTGGCAAAAGGCACAGGTATGGCGAGAGCGTTTGCACCCGCACATATAACAGGCTTTTTTGAGATACATTTTAATGATGACCCGCGCCGCATGGGCTCGACAGGATGCGGCATTGTGCTTGATCACGGTGTCGAGACCACTGTTGTGGCTGATCGATCAATAGATCATACCACAGTAAAGTTGAATGGCTCAATTGTGCATGAAGGAGCGATACATACTGTTGTTGAGATGTTGACCGATGTGCCCGTAATGGTCGATAGCACGGCAGATGTCCCGATAGGATGCGGATTCGGTGCATCCGGCGCTGGTGCATTGGGTGCAGCGTACGCATTGAACCGCGCGCTGTCACTCGACCTTACCGCAGAGCAATTGACAGAGACCGCACATGTAGCAGAGGTGAAGAACGGAAGCGGGCTGGGTGATGTGATGGCACAATCGCATGGTGGAATCGTGATACGGACGCGCGCGGGCGCACCGCCATTTGGTGAGATCGACCGCATTCCTGCGAGTGATTACAAGGTCCTGTGCATTGTTCTGGGAGAGATATCTACAAAGTCCGTGCTTGAAGATACGCACGCTGTCCGCCAGATAAATTCAGCAGGCAGGGTTGCACTAAAAGCACTTCTCAAAGCGCCCACAATCGAGAGTTTCATGATACAATCCAGAGAATTCGCAATTAAGACCGGACTTGTGAGTGAACGCGCGCTGGACATCATTGAAACCGTGGGATCTGTTGGCGGCATGGCTTCACAGGCAATGCTCGGGGATACGGTATTTGCGATCACGACCAAGGAGAATGAAAGTGGGGTGCAAGAGACGATGGAAAAGGTTGGTGGGGTTTTGGAATATAGGGTTAGTTCGTTTGGTCCGAAGTTGGTTTGAAGCCTTAATGAATGTGTATCCTTTTTTAACTGGTGCGCTGGGTGCGCAAATGTGATTGTTTTAGTGAAAACTGAACAATGCAACCGCCGCAGGCGGCACATTCCTTCACTACTAATCTACATTGTTACACCTTAAATATTTGGTATTTGTATAGCTGTTTTAAAATGACTGCGCAAATGAAATGGTTCTATTTGAAACCAAAAACAATGCGACCGCCCGCAGGCGGCACGTTTCATACATACTAAATTGAATAATCGAAATTGTTAGCAAAAAGTATACACGAAAATTGTGGAAGCGCTAAAAGCAATTGAAAATTCGACATGTATGTAGGGCAACGCCGCGCATGCGCGGATTGTAGAATCGTTTTTATCATGCACCAATTAAATACTCTGCACCACAATGCTGCACCAGCTATACAAATACAATATTTGTATCAGCCTAATGCGTATACATGAGCCTAATAATTAACAAGTTATAATGAAATATTGGGAAATACGCCGCGCTTTTGCGCGGATGGTAGTGTTGGTATTTTATAATGTATTTAAACCACTGATGTCCGATTTATGATTTGATGTCTTTTTATTTTTTCTTATTGCAATAAGTAACAACAAAAACTCTTCAATCCGCCTCATACCTTCCTCAATATTCTCCAGACTATTAGCATAAGAAAAGCGCAAATACCCTTCCGCCCCGTCCCCGAAATCAATTCCGGGCGTTACCGCCACGCCAGCTTCTTCCAATATCTGTCTGCTAAGTTTCAACGAATCCGCCCCGAACGCCCGTGCATCTGCAAGGATATAATATGCACCATCCGGCTCACTCTTGACCTTGAAGCCGATCTCACGAAGTCGTTTTAACATATACATGCGCCGTTTGTCGCAGGTCGCAACCATTTCCTGCACATGTTCCTGAGGTCCACAGAGGGCTGCCACTCCGGCATGCTGGACAAAACTGTTGGCGCAGATAAAGAAATTCTGCTGGATCTTTTGCAGGGGTCGCATATATTCCAGCGGCGCAATCAGATATCCAAGTCTCCATCCTGTCATGGCGTATAATTTTGAGAAGCCATTAAGCACAAAAGCATTATCAGTGTACTCCAAAATAGTGTGGTCTTCTGCACCGCCATATACAAGACCCTGATATATCTCATCCGAGATGATTGGGACAGGAGTTAGTCTAGGACTGGAATTAGAGTTAGAGTTAGAGTTAGAGTTAGAGTTAGAGTTAGAGTTAGAGTTAGAGTTAGAGTTATAGTTAGAGTTAGAGATAGAGTTAGAGTTAGAGTTAGAGTTAGAGTTAGAGTTAGAGTTAGAGTAAGAGTTAGAGTTAGAGTTAGAGTAATAGTTAGAGTTAGAGTTAGAGTTAGATTTAGA
>JAUSPM010000016.1 GCA_030655675.1 Methanosarcinaceae archaeon
TAACAATTACTAGTTACCAGTTATCAATTATCAATTATTTGTTTCAAAATCGGAGGAGATTAAAATGGGTTCAACATTGATCGTTCTAAATCTTAAGACATATCTTGAAGGAACAGGCGAAGGCGCAGTAAAGATCGCAAAGGCTTGTAGGGATGTTGCAGAGTCTTCAGGTGTGGATATTGGTATTGCTCCGCAGTTGGCTGATATCTACCGTGTTGCATCACAGGTGAACATTCCCGTATTCTCACAGCACCTCGATGGTGTCGGTGCAGGCGGTTTCACAGGACATGCTTTCGCACGATCAATAAAAGATGCAGGTGCAATTGGCACGCTCATCAACCACTCCGAGCGCCGTTTGACACTGGCAGATATCGATGCTTCCATCACAGCCGCAAAGAATGCAGGACTCATTACCATAGTTTGTACCAACAACATCGCAACCACCGCAGCAGCAGCAGCGCTTGCACCGGATTACGTTGCAGTCGAACCGCCAGAACTCATCGGCAGCGGTATCCCTGTCTCTCAGGCAGACCCTCAAGTAGTCACAGGTTCAGTTGATGCGGTAGCAAGGATCAATCCTAATGTAAAGGTACTCTGTGGTGCCGGAATATCAAAAGGCGAGGATCTAAAAGCAGCACTACAACTCGGTTCGGTAGGTGTTTTACTTGCATCAGGCATTGTTAAAGCGAAAGATCCGAAGGCTGCGCTGGAAGACCTTGTGAGTTTGATATAAAACTGGTAAAATATAACTGTAAAAACATAATTATTAAAACGGTTAATTGATTGGCTGGATTTTGGTCCGATGCAACAATCCGCCGCAGGCGGCATAGTCCATGACCAATCAGTACATTGTACAAAACCACATGTTTTTGGAGTGGAATTCATTCTCATTTATTTTTCGTTGCATATTTTTGTATTATTTTTGTACATCAATGTGTACTAATGCAACAATGGATTCGATATTCGATAGTAATGTTGGGAATACGCCGCGCTAACGCGCGTTTTGTGTCGGCATTTTTCGATTTAATCCCCTCAACTCGCATCCAAGTCCAATTAGCAATTTCTGAATATCGTCCTGCACTTTGGCAGGTATACAGTCACCGATGATTGTAATGCGGTAGGTCACACTCAGCCTTATTGTATCAATGCCTGTGTACGTGTCAATGACACTTGCAGAGACGATCTTCTTATCATTTGTAATCACACCAAGCAGAACGTTGGGATTGGCACCGACTGGAATAAGTACTGAAATATCTCTGTTTGAGTGCACCAATTCAGCAGTTTTCCACTCAACAAGTTCATGATCGGATAGCAGCCGTATATTTTCTATTTTGAGTGAGATAACTTTGCCGTTCTTTGAAAGTATAACCTCTCTTGGCGTGACTTTTTCGATTACACCGACATGTGTCACACCCGAGTATATGTGTTCAAGTCCGCGCTCTGTCCCAATTGAGTTTACAAGTTCGTCAAAGTCGTGTATTTTTGAATTGATCAGATTATCAGAGCGGTGCAACGCCAAAGCCGTATCGCCAAAATGGACTGCAGCATCCTTCATTTTTTTGGAAAAACCGTCCACGTCATGCTGCCGGACCATGTTTGATACGTTCATGCATTCTTCCTTGAACGCCTCATGAACTTTCAGAACTTCCGGGTTCTCCATCTGGATAAGCGCATAGAGGTATGGGTTTTGCCCCAATATCCTGCCAACGAAATCCACCATGATCTCATACACCGGGCTCATGAACCTGCGTGATTCGTTCACGTCAAAATCAAGTCGCTTGAATGTTGTTCCTATGGTTATGTATGCAAAATGTGTAAGTCCCTGCACCACGGATACAAACCTGTCATGTTCCTTTGCATCAATGATTTCGATGTGTGCGCCGTTCTCCTCAAAAAGTGCGCGAATGATCGGTAACCATTTGTCACATCGCCCTTTAACGGGTGTCATGATAACGATCTGACCGTGCAGGCCTGGTATGGATGGTCCGAACATGGGGTGTGTTCCAATAATTTCGACACCTTCAGGTGCGTATTTCTTCATAGCTTCAACAGGCTTTGCCTTGAGGGATGTGATGTCCATAAGCAGACTACCGTCTTTCATCTTCGGGGCAGTTTCTGCTATTACTTTTTCAGTAATGTCGATCGGTACTGACACAACTACGATGTCACTATCACTAATTGCATTCTCAAGATCGGATGCGAATTCAACACCCATGTTATCTGCTACATCAACACGGTGGCTGCTACCCCAGACCACCACTTCGTAACCATGTTCCTTGCAAAATCGGGTAAACCACTGCCCCATCTCACCTGTGCCACCGATTATCAGCATTTTCATGATTTTTATACTCCCAGTGCTTCAAGAACCGCATTTTTCATGACATCAACAGGAGGTTCCACATTATTCCATATTCGGAATGCTTCAGCGCCTTGATGTACAAGCATCATAACTCCATTCACGGGCACTGCACCCGCAGCCTTTGCTTCCTTGAGAAGTTGTGATTCAAGTGGGTTGTAAACGATATCGAATACCGTGAGGTTAGAATGCATATCATCCGCACTTGCAATCGTTTGATCGATGTTAGGGTGCATTCCTAAGGTTGTGGTATTTACAAGGATGTCTGTCTTAGCGATCAGGCTTTTCAGATCTGACAATCCGGTGCCATGCGCTGTACCCACACTACTTACATCACGCGCAAGATCATGAGCGCGCTTCTCGGTGCGGTTTGCGATAGTAATGTCGGCACCGTCATTGGCAAACTGGAATCCGATCGCCCGCGCCGCGCCACCTGCACCTACAATGAGCACTCTGGCACCCGCAACATCCACGCCCGCGTCAGCAAGCGCTCGTTTTGCACCGATGCCATCAGTATTGTATCCTCGCATGCCGTCTTTAAAATCCACGGTATTCACTGCACCAATTCTGGCAGCCAGGGGGTCAGCATCAACGATGTTCAATGCTTCTTCCTTCAGGGGTACTGTGAGGTTCACGCCACCAAAACCCATGGCTTTTGCACCGATGAGTGCATCACGCAGTGATTCTCGACTGACCCTGAATGCGTGGTACTCACAATCCATTCCCATGTCTGTGAATGCAGCATTGTGCATCTTTGGTGACATGGAATGTTCTATCGGATCACCAAATACTGCGAAAACAGTCTTCATAAGAGCATCTCCAGAACGGTTTTCAGTTCGTCTACACGCAGTTGTCCTGGTGCGACCGCATCCCCGACAGAGCCGTAGGTTAGTACGGAACCGTAGCATGAGGCAATAATTCTTGAGTGTTTTCCAAGATCGCCCATGGATATTGTACACACAGGTGATTTTGAATCTTGTGTGACCTGCAACAAATTCAAAACATCTTGCATCGATTTCGGCATTACTGCAAGTTTTGCAATATCTGCGCCTGCATCGAAGCAATCGTCAAGTGTCTTTAGCATCAGTTCGACCGCAGGCGTTCTGTTAAAATCATGTGAAGACACTATCACGGTCTTGCCAGCGCTTTTTGCGCTCTGCACGACCCTTTCGCGCACATCTTCGCCTGCTGAAAGTTCAATATCCACTGCATCAACCAGTTCAAGAATATCAATAAGCAATGCTATCCTGTCTTCTTCTGTATCTGACCACTTGCCGCCTTCGGATTGTAATCTATTGGTTGCAATACAAGGCAGGTTTGTTGCTGATTTAATATCATTTATCAGTTTTTTCGCATCATGTGAGGTGGTGATATTCAACAGATCGAATCTAATCTCAAGAATATCGGCCCCAAGCACTTTTGCAGACCTTGCGGTCTCGAGGGGTGTTTTGCTGATAGCAGCAACAACTGCGGCTTTTTTGTCAAGGTTGAATGTGCCGATCTTAACCATGGGAATCGCAAATCTATCTCATTTCTCAATGATCGTCTCTTCAACCTTCATACCAAAGTGCCTTGCAGTGTCTTCGAAGTGAACCATGACTTTGTCGCCTTCTTTAATATCTGCAACAGATAGCGGTTTCCCACCTTCTGCAATCAGTTTTATGGTCTCTGCATTTTGCAATATGGTCTTGATGATCGTTCCTTCTACCTCGGCTTCAACAAGGATCAAAGGTCTTCGCTCGATCTTAACACGTCCGACAATTCCTGTTCTCTGGTTACCATTTGAATCCACGATCGTGACCTCATCACCAGATTCAAGTTCGGAGAGGTATCTTGTCTTTTCGCCGACACGCACGTAAGCGTGTACGGCACCGGCATTTACCCTGAAAGGTCTTGCTGCAACGTATGGGCTTTCTTCGGATTCTGAATGTACAAGGAACATGCCGTTGGATTGTGAACCCACAAGCATACCCTCGCCTCTTACCATCAGGTTGCATGTATCCACACAGACACGGTCCCCCATGCCCACGGCTTGGACTTTTGTAACGGTTGCTGCTTCAAGTTTTATTCCTTCAACACCAGAACGCTCTGCAATCGCTACCGTGCGCTTGATCTGGTTCGGGTCATCTGAATCAAGAAGTACGCCGTCAGAGCCGTGTTCCATTGTTTCGAGTGCCAGTTTAGCCTCTTCAGAGGTTTTAACTCCCGAAATGATGCTGACATCCTTATCCTGCAAGTTTGCGATAAGGTTCTCAAGCGGAATGATCTGCCAATCGGTTCCGATAGTGATAATGTAATCACATACTTTTCCGAGTTCGACTGCAAATTCCTCGTAGCCCTTGTTTCTAATTACCACATACCCTGCGACCTTTACGCCTTTTTCGACCAGTTTGGCTGCGGTCGTGATATCCAGCGAACCACTAAAGTCAGGTGGCATAGGTTTTGTACCGTCACCTTCTCCGCCTTTTCCGATAACTATGATGTCTGCACCGGACTTGTCGTCAGAGGCAAATGCCGCAACCTTGATGTCGCCAAGTTCACGTACCTTTTTCACATCATCTGCATTGACAAGTACACATTCTGCACCCGATTCCAGTCCGGTCGTGATCCTTCCTTTACGGTCGTCCCAGTCACCTTCATCGGCTTTTATCCATACGGTTTTGTCTTTCATATAATCACAAATTCCAAGTCAACTGATTTGATTCTTTCTATTATGTGTGATGCAGTTTGTTTAGTTGCCTGATCGGATCTGTATCATTTGAGTGCTTCAAGCGCTTCTTCGATTGACGTATTCTTGTGCACGATCTGTGTTATCGCCCTTGTCATCTTGACCGGATCGGCGTGCTGGAATACGTTTCTGCCAATGGCAACACCGCGTGCTCCGCCTTCCATGGCGCCTTGTATCATTTCAAGGAACTCCTTGTCAGTGTTTGTCTTTGGTCCACCTGCAATGACGATTGGTACCGGGCAGCCGTTTACTACATCTCTGAACGAGTCCGGATCTCCGGTGTACACGGTCTTAACGATGTCTGAACCGAGTTCTGCACCAATCCTTGCAACGTGTGCCACAAGTTCGGGGTCGTGCGGGTTTTTGATATTCTTCCCACGCGGGTACATCATCGAGAGTAGCGGTACTCCCCATTCATTGCACTGCTCTGCAACATATCCAAGTTTCTGGAGTTGGTCGGACTCTGTCTCCGAACCTACGTTGACATGTATGGACACTGCATCAGCACCCATTTTGATGACTTCATCCACTGTACAGACCTGAACCTTATCATTTGGGTCCGGTCCGAGTGATGTTGATGCGCTCATGTGGACGATCAATCCTACATCGAGTCCGTATCCTCTGTGACCGTGTGCGATCATACCTTTTTGCATGAGCACGGCATTTGCACCGCCTTGTGCTACCTTGTTAACAGTATCTGCTATGTCGATGAGTCCTTTGATGGGTCCGTCTGACATTCCGTGGTCCATTGGCATAATTACCATGTTCCTGCTGTCTCGATCCATTATTCGTTCTATCCTGATCTTCTTTCCTATTTCTGCCATTGTTATTATTCTCCGATTGGTTTATGGTTGTAAATGTTAGTTATTGAATAAGTTATGTTATACACACTGTGTC
>JAUSPM010000027.1 GCA_030655675.1 Methanosarcinaceae archaeon
GCGTTTTCCAAAAAGGTTTTGCAAAACAGTTTGTTGGTCGTTTCTGAAAAGAACTTCTTTTCAAACTGCCGCTGCTTATATGAAGATTCCTCATCTTCCCCCTCATCATTTTGTTCAATTACAATATAACCTTTCTCAGAAAGCAGCTGCGTAGATATATCGGTTCGAGCATCCACAACAATAGGATTAATCAAAAAACCATCTTTTACGCCATCAAGCAAAGAATAACGATAAGTTGGATTACCATCCTCACATCCAAATGTGCGGTAAGTGTCCATCATAATACGCCGTTCAAGTTCACGCGGATCTCTTGTAGTTGACTTACTGCTGCTGTATTTTTTCAAATAATCCTTTGGAGTAGCAGTCAATCCCATCTTATATCCGATAAAATACTCAAACACCGCCCTTGCATTGCCGCCGATAGAGCGGTGGGCTTCATCAGATATAACAAGATCAAAATCAGTAGGGGAAAAGAGCCTCTTATATTTGTTGTTAAACAACAGTGATTGAACGGTTGTTACAACAATCTCCGCTTTGCGCCAGTCGTCACGGTTTTCTTTGTAAATAACCGATTTATAATCATTTCTCAAAAGGAAAGTGAAGGCCTTTTGAGCCTGATCTTCAAGTTCCAGACGGTCAACAAGAAATAAAACTCTACGAGCGTTGCCAGTTTTCAAGAACATTTTGATAATAGCCGCAGAAGTAAGGGTTTTTCCAGTGCCTGTTGCCATCTCCAGCAAAAACCGATCTTTGCCGCTTTTCACGCCTTTTTGGATGGAATGAACAGCATTTTCCTGATAATCTCTCAGAAATCTGAGCTTATTGATTTTAATGAATTTTGCACGTTCACTTTTATTCTTCCATGATGCAGAGTCTTGATAATTTGGTTGTTGAGTAAGAGTAATATAATCATCATTAACAAGCTCGTTTATCAGCTTATCAGGTTTTGGTTCATAGTCCTTATACCCTTTAACAGATGTAGGTTCAGGAAACTTTGTAATAATATAAGGATTGCCTCTGGTTAAATCCCAGAAATAGTGAAGATTACCATTTGATAGAATGACAAAACGGCAGTTTTGCGATTTCGCATATTTCCTTGCCTGCTCTTTGCCAACAAGAGGATTCTTATCCTCCGATTTTGCTTCAAGAACAATAAGCGGAAATCCTTTTTCATCCTGTAATAAAAAATCAATAAACCCGTTTTTAGTCTCTTCAAAATCCTCGCCCATTGCATCTATGTTGGATACAGTGATTTTGACATTGCTCTCCAAAGCAATATTGGCTTTACCATTTTCATCGTCAAGAAATCGCCAACCAGCTTCTTCTAAAAACTTATTGATTTTGATTCTCGCTTTCGCTTCTTTTTCAGCCATTCAACTTATACCCCATTTGGTTTTGCTGAGCAGTGTTTTTAATTATTACACTCTATTAAATAGTATCTATATTATATAATATTTCATTCTGTTTGAGATTTATAAGCCATGATATCATATCTACATTTGAAAAAATAATCTTAATCGCAGATGAGCGCAAATAAATGTGCTGCCTCTTCCTTACTCAGCATCAAAAACATCTCAACACAAAAGATTCGGATTACAATCATAATGATTGTGTTCCGAATCTTTTCAAACACAACCCGAAAACCCTTTTTGAATCCCCATAACCACCCAACATCAAAACCTTTATCTCATTTCATCTCATAAATGAGAAACATCTCATAATTGGGATAGAGGTCGTACAAAATGCCGGTTATCGAATCCTTAAAGAAACTCGCCCTTCTCGGTGCAATTGGTAAGCCGATCAAGATATCATCCAGCGAGTTTTCAGAACACATCTCGTCCAGTTCCAAAACTGCCGCAAGGATGTTGAAGAATCTGGAAGATGAAGGGTACATTGACAGGAAACTTGTATCTGGCGGCCAGATGGTCACAATTACAAAAAACGGAATAAAACTTCTCAAAAACGAATATGCAGATTACCAGAATATTTTCTGTAGCAAATGTGGAGCCGTAGAATTGCATGGACATCTAATAACAGGACTCGGCGAAGGACAATACTACATAGGCCTGGATGGCTATAAACACCAGTTTGAGAAGATACTCAATTTTACACCGTTCCCAGGCACATTGAATTTACAACTTACAGACCTCAGCAACTCCCTGCGCAATAGAATAGATACGATAAATGCCTCCACAATATCAGGATTTACGGATGGTGAACGCACTTTTGGTGGCGGGAAATGTTACCCCATAAAGATCGAAGAAATTGATGGCGCAGTGATAGTACCGGACAGATCGCACTACCCCGATGACCTGCTTGAGATCATCGCACCCGTAAACCTGCGTAATGCCCTTCAGTTAAAAGACGGGGATGAGATAAGGATAATAGTTGGAAATGATAAGAGCGAGTAAAAGAGATTGAGAAATGAGTGATACAATGAGTTCCAATGATACAAATTATACCGAAAATATAACGCGTGCACTACAAGAGATCCAGAAAGGCAAGATGATATTCATCTTTGATTCCGAAGGACGCGAAGGTGAAACAGATTTCACGATTCCTGCCTCAGCAGTAACACCAGACGATGTCAAATGGATGCGCAAGGACGGCGGCGGCCTGATATGCGTCGCACTGGATGCAGATACATCAAAAAAACTTGGGCTCCCATTCATATCCGATGTACTTCGCGATGCCTCCAACTCCAATAATTCCCTCAAAACAACCGTAGAAAAAGGCGGCGACCTCGCATATGACACCCGCTCCTCGTTCTCACTCTGGGTCAACCACAGAGACACGCGCACAGGAATACCTGACAATGACCGCGCACTGACAATAAACAAACTCTCAGAGATCGCTGACAGAACAATTAACGGCGAAAATGTAGTTTTCGGTTCAGAGTTCCGAACACCCGGACATGTCGCACTCCTGCGTGCGGCGGAAGGTTTGGTCAATGAACGCATGGGACAGACCGAACTCTCGATCGCACTTGCCAAAATGGCAGGAATAACTCCTGCAATGGTCGTTTGTGAGATGCTTGACGAAAACAACGGCAGAGCATTGTCAAAAGAGGACGCAAAAACATATGCAAAAGACCGCGACCTCGTCTTCCTTGAAGGCAAAGAGATCGTGGACGCCTATAACGAATGGATGCGCAACCAACACTAGAAAGAATGAAATACTCAAAACGTGTTTAGAGTAACTATTCCTGCGGGATCGTAGGGTAGCCTGGTCCATCCTGCAAGGCTGGGGGTCTTGCGACTGGAGTTCAAATCTCCACGGTCCCACTAAATTTATCATGCTGAATACTGAATATCATACTGATTTGTGTTAAACTTGACCAAAAATACAATACGACCGCCGCAGGCGGCGTACCCCCACCATCAACACGAAGTTGTCGATACCGATTATTTCTTCATTTCTTCATTTACTCTTTACTCATTTACTCTTTACTCATTTACTCATTTACTCATTTACTCATTTTTAATGGGTGAATGATGAGTGAATTTGGACGCAATTTATATAAATAATTGCTCAAGGAATATGCCGCCTGCGGCGGTTGTTACCCTCTTTTTATTTTTCAACTTTGCCCCCAACTTTGCTTTCAACTTTTTTTTCATGCATAAATTTGCAAAACTCACCAAAGCATATATATTTAGGCGAGCCTAATATACACCATTCAAATATAACAACGTGAACACCATGCAAGCAGAACGTATTGAAGAATATCTTGAAACGATCCTGTATCTCATCAAGAAGAACAAAGCACCTGCCAAGACCAAGCAGATAGCGGACGAACTGAATATATCCCCACCCAGTGTTACGGAAATGGTGCAGAAACTCTCAAATGAGGGACTTGTGGAATACACACCTTACTACGGAGTCGAATTCACGGAAAAAGGTGCGCAAGAAGCAGCCAGAATTAAACGAAAACATCAGGTGCTTGAAAAGTTCCTTGTTGATGTGCTGGATGTGGATACAAAGGTCGCCCACAGCGAAGCGTGCGAACTTGAACATGCCGTATCTGACATGGTCCTTGAGCGCATCTGCGCCTACATTGGACACCCTGACCACTGTCCCGACGGAAATCCGATCGATGAGGGAGAATGCTGTGTCACACCAAAGGAACAACATGTTCTGCTATCCGATATGAAAGAAGGAGAACATGGGATCGTTTCCATGATGACCCTGCCATCTGAAACAAAAGAACGATTGACATCACTTGGGCTGATCGTTGGTGAAGAGGTCACCATCAAGCGCAAACAAAAACAAGGCTCCATCTCGATCCTTACACTCGGCACTGAAATTGCACTCGGAAATGACATTGCAAGAAAAATATACGTAAACCCGGGCATGGAACATACGCGACTCAGGAGACGTGGTAGCAATTAGAACCTCATGCTGTGATACCGATTCAAACAACAACAAAACTGCTGATTCCAAACATGACGCAACCATTGCATTCGTTGGCAACCCGAGTGTTGGAAAGAGTGCCTTTTTCTCACGCCTGACAGGTGTCGGAGTAGACATATCAAACTATCCTGGCACAACCGTTGAACTCACACATGGAAGTGTCAAGATCGGGACGAAAACCATTGATGTGGTTGACCTCCCCGGCATCTATTCACTTGGTGCAGCAACCGAAGATGAGAAGGTATCCAAACGATACCTGCTGAAAGAAAAACCGGATGCCATCGTAAATGTTGTGGATGCCACACGCCTTGAGCGCAATCTATACCTTACACTGCAACTCCTTGAACTCAACATTCCGATAGTTGTGGCCCTAAACCAGATAGATGCCGCAGAGGAGATGGGAATCGCGATAGATGTTCCAAAACTCTCAAAGATCCTTGGTGTTCCAGTCATACCGACCGTTGCCACAAAAGGAATTGGACTTGACGAAACCGTACGTGCGGCATTGGAGAAAACTTCAAAAGTCAGCCGCATAAAAGTGCATTACGACGGGCATATCCGCAATTCGCTTGACCGTCTTGATGAAATGTTCCCTAATATAGATCGTGGTGTCAAGATACGGGCACTCCAAAATGATACGAATTTTGTCGAGATGTGTTGTTCAAAAGAAGATGCAAAGCATTTGCTTGAAATTACAGGATCCATAGCAAAAGAGATCGAACAGGCACATGAGATGTCAATTTACGATACGATCGCACGCGATATCTTTGGTGAGGCAGGACATATCGTTGACAGCGTAGTAACAAAGTCTAAACGCAGAAAAACCCTGAAAGATAAGATCGATAAGATACTTACATCACAATATGCAGGTATTACAGCACTTGTTGGTGCACTTCTGCTCACATTCGCGATCGTGTTCTATGTTGGAGGATTTTTAGAAGAAGGGATTGTGCGCCTATTTGAGATATACCTGATACAACCCGCGAGAGGATTTACAGCAGGAATGCACCCTGTATTACAAAATGCGCTCATTTATGCACTCCTCGGTGTCGAGGCAGGTTTTGCGATCGCCATTCCATACATCGCAGTATTCTACATCATACTCTCCTTATTCGAAGATTCAGGATATCTTACAAGAGCGGCGTTCCTGTTAGATACATTGACACACAAAATGGGCCTTCATGGCAGAGCCATAATACCGCTTATTCTTGGATATGGCTGCAACGTGCCTGCAATTATGTCCGCGCGCACCCTGAGTACCATACGCGAGCGCAGGATTGCATCGATTTTGATTGCGCTTACTCCATGTTCTGCAAGAACGGTCATCATTCTCGGACTTGTGGGGACGTTTGTCGGATACTGGGCAGCGATATCGATCTATGTTCTGGAACTTGTCATCATCTTTTCCACAGGATGGATACTTGGTAAGGGATTGCCGGGCGAGCGGACAGGTTTCATTATGGAGATGGCACCGCTCCGAAACCCCGACCCAATTGCAATACTGCAAAAAACGTGGCTGCGAATTCGTGAATTCGTTTATGTGGCATTCCCTCTGTTGATCGTGGGCAGTGCGATTCTTGGTGCTGCGGATGCTGTCGGGATACTAGATATATTCGAAAAAGCGGTCGGTCCAATATCTGTAGGTCTGCTCGGGCTTCCGGCATTTGCAGCGACCGCGCTTGTTTTTGGCATCCTGCGAAAAGAGATGGCTCTTGGAATACTTGCAGTTCTTGCCGGCACTGCCAATTTTGCACTGGTGCTTACACCTTTGCAAATGTATGTATTTGCCGTTGTTACGACCATCTATATCCCTTGTGTTGCAACCATTGCAATACTTAAGCATGAACTTGGGTGGAAAGACACGGCTTTGATATCAACATTCACAATAACACTTGCTCTTGTTGTTGGAATGATTATCAATTGGGCCGTACCTTTGTTAATTTAATGTAGAGTTAGGATACAATCGTTCGTGCAGACACGAATGGAAACCTATATATACACTCATCACGGTGATAACAACAATGACCCGCATTACCCCACCCCACATAAAAAGAAATACCATTGCCGCTTTAATAGATCTGTTCGAGATGAGTACGTCGCGCGAACCTGCTATTGAAGAAATGGGCACACTCCTTGAAATGATAGGAACGCACGGTTCGATGATCGAAAATGTTGTTGTGTATGACAATGAAGAAGTGTATCATGTTCACACGAAAAATATACTTCCTTCTGCTGAATTTGAGTTGACGGCACGATATTAGTGATAAAATATATACAACAAGAAAGCACCCTTCGGGTGCAAATTTATTGTAGCCACAGCTAATCCATAACTACACCCCAATCAGTTATTTTACCATTGACTTCCACAGTTTTACTTGGAGGTCCTTTCTCATACCACGCAAACTTCATTTTTCCAC
>JAUSPM010000029.1 GCA_030655675.1 Methanosarcinaceae archaeon
CACAATGTTCATTTTGTGGTGGAAAAATGAAGTTTGCGTGGTATGAGAAAGGACCTCCAAGTAAAACTGTGGAAGTCAATGGTAAAATAACTGATTGGGGTGTTGTTATGGATTAGCTGTGGCTTCAATAAATTTGCACCCGAAGGGTGCTTTCTTGTTAATTCTTCAAGATTGTAGGATATTCCAGTAGTTGTTAGAAATTCTGCCATTTTTACACACCTCATTAATCAATTTTTATCATCTAGCAGCCAATACATTCCCCAACACTCACAAAACAACAACTCGACTCCTATTCCCAACACTCAACTCGATCTCATCATTGAAACCGGATTTTGAATAGGCATCAATTATCTGTATTCCTTTATCGATGTCAACTTCATCCACAAGAGGTGCGTGGTCGCCCCAGAGGGCAATTCTTATGCGTCCAGTATCATCGGACACATAGATGTTTGAGACCATATTGGGCGTACCGTCGTCGCGTGAGAATTCCCGCAACTCGCCGAGTCCTGACACAGCACCCTCGATGGAATATGATTCACCGGGTACGATATCTGCAATAGGTGTGAATGTTTCCTTGTATTCCACAGCAGTATCGGTTTTCTTGATCACTCCGTGATTGCCGACCTGGATCTCTACCTGCTGGTTGAAATTGTTCTCGCGGGCATATCCGTTGATGATCTCGATCGAATCACCAAAACTGAAATCCTTAACAAGATCGGCTTTCTCGTCCCACAGGGTAACTCTGATCTTTCCGGTCTCATCGCCGATCGTGATATTACAAACGCGCCCCTCAGTTCCGTCCTTTTTGCTGAATGTTCGCACATCCGCAATATCCACAACCCTGCCGCAGAGATTGATATCTCCCATTCCGTCCTTGATATCAGTGATCTTTTGGGAATTCATAGTAGCATTTACATCTTCATTGGTTTCTGCAAGCACGCCATTTTTACCGATATTAACTTCAACTCCGGAATATCCGTCCTTCACATAACCGCTGATCTGCATATTCTGGCCAATCTCGATACTTCCGGCTGTGATAAGGTCTGCCTTATCATCCCAGAGTGTTACACGGATCGATCCTGTCTCATCGGCAACAGTGATATTCCCAACCTTTCCAATCGTACCGTCGTTGCGGTTAAACTCCTTTGCATTGAAAACCGACATCACCTTGGCAATGAAATTCACGTTGCCGCTATCTACGGTAATCGCTGAGATCTTTGTAACTTCACGTCCTGCGTCAGTGACCCCGAGGTCATGGGCAACAAGCATTGCTGCTGTTTTCTCATCACACAGACCGCTCATCTGTTCCACTTTTTCATTAACCTTTTCAATAAACTCTTCCTTGCTGACCACGCCGTTGAGTTTTTCGTAGATTTCACTGATATCGTCCATCATAACACCTGTTTTATTGTAATTAGATCAAAATATAATGCGAATATCTGGATGTTCTAAAACCAGAATAACAATATGTATTTTAGATAATGTTGTAGTAGTATAATATTACATTAACCTAACGAAAAGCTCTTGATTTATCATTACCTCATTCCATCCATTCCACTAAAATCACAATTGCCATTTCACCAAAACGTAATATTAATATACATGGCATGTATACTACACACCATGTATATTATTTGATGGGCAGGTTGTTAGATGAAATTTTATAACCGAGAACAGGAATTTGAACTTTTAGATAACATCTCAATGAGTGCGGGTTTTAAACTTGTTGTTATCTATGGGCGAAGAAGGATTGGAAAGACCCGTCTTGTGAGAGAATTCTTAAAAGGTAAAGATTTTGCATATATTTTTGTACCTAAATACAAAACAAAGGACTTGTTTTTGAAAGAGATCTCACTGAATCTGGGGATACCTCGTTTTACTACAGTATATGATCTTGTGAAATTTCTGTTTGAGACAAAAAAGTATATTTTCTTCGACGAGTTCCAGAATTTTTATGACATCGATAAGGGCATATATTCCGATTTTCAACAGCTTATCGATGAATGCAAATCAATGGAGAAGGATACAAAAGTATTCATCAGCGGTTCGAGTTTTTCGCTTATGAAAAAAACATTCGTTGATTATGCACACCCTTTGTATGGAAGGGCGGATGTTTTGCTGAAACTGCCGCCATTTGATCTTAATACAGTCCAGACCATACTTGCGGATAATAACATAAAAAGCAAGGAAGAACTCATAAGGTATTACGCTGTTTTCGGGGGGATCCCAAAGTATTATGAGTTCCTTGAGATGCCGGAAGCGTCATCCTTTGAGGAACTTGCAAGACTATTGTTCTTCGATAAAAGAATGCCTCTGCTAAAGGATGAGGGGAGAACAGTATTGGTTAGTGAATTTGGTGGGGAGTACAGGACATATTTCTCTATCTTGGAAGCAATTGCAGGCGGTAGAAGTACTTTATCTCAGATCGCTGATATATTTGAAGGAAAAAGTACTGTGGCTTCGAGATATCTTGACATCCTTCGCAAGGAATATGAGGTTGTAGTGCGGGAAACGCCGATAACAGATGACCCCCGAAAGTCGAGGAGCGGAGTTTATAAGATCAGAGATCCTTTCTTACGATTCTGGTTTGCATTTGTGAAACGATATGAATCTTATTATGAACAGGACCGTACAACTGAATTATTCAAAATTTTCAACAAAAACTTTGATGCTTTTGTGGGATTCGCTTTTGAAGACATAGCAAAGGGATTTTTGGAGAAGAACAGCAATTTGCTGCCGTTCTCATTTGATAAAATGGGGCGGCAGTGGGGCAAGATAAGGGGTGCGCCTAAAGGAAAGAATACCTACGAAATAGATATTGTAGCCCTGAATAATGATACAAAGGAGATACTCTTTGTTGAATGTAAATGGAAAGACATCAATGAGCGTGATGCAGATAAGATACTTGCAGACCTTAAGGAAAAATCATGTTTTGTTCAGTGGAACAATGATGATCGCAAGGAATATTTCGGGCTTGTTGCACGGAAAATTATCGGGAAGGAGCGGTTGCGAGAGAAGGGATTAGTGGTGTTCGATCTGGATGATTTTTGAATTGGATGCAAGGCCTCGTTTCTGATATTGTCCATAATATATTTTTTGTGACAATTGGATATGGGATCCGCCGCTTGCGCGGTTGCTATATAGGATTGTATTTGTATAGTTGCGGTAAGAAATCTGCGTAAATGAAATTGTTTTATCGTATTTGTGTATCTGATGAAATGCAGGTGCACATTTCAAATACCAAAAACCCCATGCAGCAACCCCGCCGCAGGCGGCATGTTCCATATCTACCATCCGTTCACATTCGCAAAATACGCAGTTTC
>JAUSPM010000033.1 GCA_030655675.1 Methanosarcinaceae archaeon
AACAATGATACCGATCAAAAGACCTCCGAGTGCCTGTGGACCAAGTACCACACCAACTACAAGGGGTGTTCCGATCGCAAGGATCCCAGGAATAGCCATTGATCTGATCGCGGACTTTGTCACGATGTCAACACACTTGCCATACTCAGGTCTTGTAGTACCTTCCATGATCCCGGGGATTTCCCTGAACTGGCGACGTACTTCATTAACAACTTCAAATGCTGCAGTACCGACCGCGCGCATTGTAACTGCACTGAACAGGAATGGAAGCAGACCACCAAGGAACAGGCCAACAAGAACCACAGGGTTGTCAAGACTTAATGAACCGGGTCCAAGGTCAACCTTGTGCCTGTAATCTGCGAATAATGCAAGTGCACCGAGTGCCGCTGAACCAATCGCATATCCTTTTGTAACAGCCTTTGTGGTATTACCGACTGCATCAAGTTGATCAGTGACCTTTCGTACACTTTCAGGCAGATGAGCCATCTCGGCAATACCGCCTGCATTGTCTGTGATGGGGCCGTATGAATCAAGTGCTACGATCATGCCTGTTGTTGAGAGCATTGCTGCTGCTGCGATCGCAATACCGTAAATACCCATTGCAGGATCTGTTGCACCACCAACAATGAAGTATGATGCCAATATACCGATGACAATTACTAAAACCGGAAGTGCCGTGCTTTCAAATCCTATTGCAAGACCGGAAATTACGTTCGTTCCTGCACCTGTTTCAGATGCTTTTGCGATCTCCTTGACCGGACGGAAACTTGTGGATGTGTAGTATTCCGTGAAAACGACCATGAGGACCATTATTCCGACACCGACAAGTGATGCATAATAGAGCCTGATGTCGCCCATTAACATGTCTGTGATGAAATAGAATGCAACAACACAAAGAATTGCTGATACTGCTACACCTTTGTATAACGCTCTCATGATCTTGCCATCACTGCCAACCTTTACGAAGAAGATCGATATGATGGATGTGAATATTGCAACTGCACCGAGTATCATTGGATACAGGACCGCATTTGGATATGCATCGAGTAACATTGAACCAAGCAACATTGATGCGAGGAGTGTTACTACATAGGTTTCAAACAAGTCTGCACCCATTCCGGCACAGTCCCCTACATTGTCACCTACGTTATCAGCAATGACGCCAGCATTTCGTGGGTCGTCTTCAGGTATTCCTGCTTCGATCTTGCCCACAAGATCTGCACCGACATCGGCTGCCTTTGTAAATATTCCGCCGCCAACTCTTGCGAACAGACTGATAAGACTTGCACCGAAACCAAATCCGATAACAAGGTCTACATCACCAAAAATGATGTAAAAAACACTTGTGCCCAAAAGAGCAAGACCAACGACCGCAAGACCTGTGACCGCACCTCCCCTAAAAGCTACGGACATTGCTTTTTGCAATCCTATTGTAGCTGCCTGTGTTGTCCTGACATTTGCCCTGACTGATACATTCATTCCAATGTATCCTGCAAGTGCAGAACTCACTGCACCCACAATAAATCCGATTGCGAGCACTGCGCCGTCATCACCCAGCAATGCATAGATCATTGCTGCAATAATAACTGCAACCACTGCGATTGTTTTATACTGACGATTCAAATATGCCATCGCGCCCTCTTGGATAGCGTTTGATATATACTGCATCTCTTCGTTACCGGTCTCCTCTTTCAAGACACTGCGTGCGAAAATTGCAGAGAATATCAAACTTACCAGACCCGCAATGGGTGCGAGATAAATTAAGTTTTCAAAATTCTCCATATTAAAACTCCTATCGATTTTTAAATGTGTTTTGCCAAGTTTGTTTCATAAAATTTGCTTCGTTCATACTTGCCATATAATAATTTGTAACAATGATTGAATACGGATTATACAATTACATAATAATTACAATTGATATCAATTGCCACTTTGTGAAGCAGATTGAAATAGGGCACACTCAATATGAATGTGTCGATTAATCAGGTTCTTTACGTTCACATACCACCCCCAACCTGTGAAAGTTCAAAGCCGATATCATCTGGTACTGAAGCAGTAAATACAAAAGTGCTACATCGTAATTTTCTGGCATTGTGGATTGCATTTTTCTGCTCATCTGTAAGTTCCTTGCTCTCACTTACAATGCAAAATGACTTCTGATCGCTGTTTTTAACCATAAAATCAAAGTGCTGCGCATACGTATTCAGAAATTCAATAAGTTCTTTTAACTCATCCCATTTCCTGCACATGTGTGTGCTTTTAGTAGCCGAATTCTCAACATACCAATCCCGACTCATGTAAGGATATTCAGTATACTGATCACCTAATTCCTCAAATGCCTTGAATATCTTACCAACATCACTTTTTAAACTGATCCAATTCCATTTCTGGCTTGAAAAATAGCTTGCTGCAACGATCTCAATGATCGCTGCTTTTTCTTTGTGTCCAAGTTCCATAATTACCATTACCATTCCATCTAAAATTCGTCATCCTGTGCATAACTTCTGTTAAATTGCAATGCCAATTCCGCTTTTTTCAGTTCGCGACCCAAATACCCTGCATGCCCAAGTTCGGATACAAGCCCCATATCAATAAGTGTATCCAGCACCTCACCTGCAGTCTCCCCGACAATACATGCCTCTTTATGTCTGGCTATTATCTTGCCACCTGCCCCACCACTCAGATCGGGCGATATCTCGATCTTAACACATCCGGCAGGATCCACGCGCCATGAGCCTGCTTCTTTTGCATATATCGCATCAGCAGGAATTGTTGAATCCTTTCGCCTCCGTTTTTCCTTCAACATCAGAAGATCGATCCCAAGGTCTTTTGGTGAACTACCCCTCTCATTTGCAAGAACCATCATTTCTGATGCGATCTTTAATTCATGTATCGACCCCCGTGTCTTATTACTGAACTCTGGTGTGAATAAGATGCTTGCACCCACATCAGCCGCAATCCCGCAAAATGCGGCATTGACACCTGCTGAATCCGCATCAATGAGTTCTGTGACATTGCCAACCCCAAAAAATAAAGGAATATCAGGGAACTTCTGGTTGAACTCATGATAACGTACGATCGATCCCGCAACCCCATGTCCTATCGGATCAAGGACCGGGTCGGCGATGATGCGCATGATACCTGTTTCCTGTGCCGCCTTGATATTTTCAATAAGACTCTCAACACCTGCGCCGGTGTCAGGAATAACAACTGCCACAGCACCTGAATTTGCAACCTTGCGCCCTATTTTGTTAATATTACTGCTGTTTAGACTCAATACAATATCTACGCCAATATCAAGTGCCCTCTTTAGAAGTTCCGGATCAAGTGTATCGATGCTGATCGGGACAGATGATACTTTGTGCGCGGTCTTTATCGCACGTTCCACATCATCCGGCGTAGCATTTAGTGATGCACCAAGGTCGATGATGTCTGCGCCTTTTTTGATGAACGATATTATCCTTTCAGACAGAACATGTGTATCAAGCCCTGTAGCATCCACAACTTCCGCCATCACTTTCATGCGCGCGCCACCACCCAGTTTCATCTGACCAATCTGCATGAGCGCATTGGCATTGCTCTCGATCTTTTTCACTGTATCAAGTGCCATATCCCGCCTTACATTGGTGAGTAGTTCACATGCCGGGATAGTTGTTGAAAAATCCACTTTGCCTGCGAATGACACTATATATTCCAGATCATAAGCATGCTTGGGACCAAGATATATCTTGGAGCCAAGTTCTTTTGCAACATTTGAAAAATTCCCTGATGCGAGTCCGGGAACAAAGATCAGATCGTAAGTATCAGATAGATCACCGGATGCCTGCTGTTCCTGGATCGCAGTCAACAATTTACGAGGAGTGATGAAAGCGGCAACATCAGTGTCTATGACCAAAACATCTACTTTTGGTCTTGATCGTACCGCAAGCCGAACTGTCTGTTCTGCGAGATATCCGGTAGCAACTAGAATATTCATGGTTCTAGAAATGAATCTATTGTAAAAATAAATGTCTATAGATATCTGTAGAATTCCCGGTTCACAATTCTTGAAAGTCAAAATTAAAAGAAAAAGTCAGATCCAATTCCAGATACATATATCTTAGAACTGGACCTGACGTGGTGGTATGATATTTGATCTAGATCACTGGATTATATCAATGATCGATCCGCCATTGCTTCTTACACCGAACGGTTCAACAATTGAACCGCGTGACATTTTCATGTTACGGTTTGAGCGACCGTATGTGGCCTGTGCGTGCGGCATTGCCTTTCCAACTAGATTGGCATCAAACTGTGGACCAAGTACCTGTGCAGACTGGACACCAGTCATGATTGCAAGAACACGGACCTTACCTTCATATTCTTCTTTTATGCGTGCACCCCAAATGACATTTGCATCAGGTGACAGTTCATACGTAAGAGACTGTGCAATTTCTTCTGCCTCTTTAAGGCTAAGATCAGGCCCACCTGTGATATGTACAAGACTGCCTGTCGCGCCTCTGTAATCAACATCAAGTAATGGATGATTCAACGCTGTGCGGACAACATCCGTACTTTTATCTTGACCCTTTGCCTCACCTACAAGCATGACTGCGACACCGCCACATCCCATGATCGACCTCATATCTGCGTAATCGAGGTTGATAAGTGATGGCATAGTGATGGTTTCGGTTATTCCTTTCACGGTTTCGGCTATCAACTGGTCCATTACTGAAAATGCCTGCTCGATTGGGAGATTTGGCACATAATCCAGTAACCTGTTATTGTCCAGAACAATTACAGTATCAGCAGCGCGGCGTAATTCTTCCAAGCCTTCTTCTGCTTTGAATGTACGTGCTCTCTCAACCCTGAACGGACTGGAGACCATGCCGACTACGATAGCACCCTGTTCTTTCGCGATCTCTGCAACAACAGGAGCGACACCAGTTCCGGTACCTCCACCCATGCCTGCAGTTATGAATACAAGGTCACTGTCTTTAAAGACATCTTCAAGTGTACCGCGTGCAAGCTCAGCAGCTTTTTTACCTATTTCAGGATAGCCACCAGCACCAAGTCCACGAGTGAGTGTTTTTCCCACAAGGATCTTTTTGTCGGCACGTATGTGATCAAGATGTTGTTTGTCAGTGTTGATAGCAATTGTATCTGCACCATCAATACCTATATTGTAAAGACGGTTAATTGTATTGTTACCAGCACCACCACAGCCTACTATTGTGATCCTTGGAAGACCAAAGCCTTCAAGTCCATCATCAGCTGTGATTGTCTGTCGATACTCTCTCTCTTTCTCTGTGTGTTTTAATGCTTCTTGAACTATAGACTGCACATTCATCCCCTCTCTTGGATTTTTGCGTTTTTGTTCTATAAATGTATGTGATCTTTATGCGAGAGCTGCTAACATCTCCGACCTGCGGAAAAGTTTTTCCCCTCTTTGATCTACAAGTTCGCGCACGGCCGTCCTGATTGCTTCGCTTACGGACGGAAATTCACCCTGATTTACCATATAGTCGATCATCTTTAGTTGCTGTTCCGGGAGTCTGATCGTTATACGCTCCATTTGATTGGTCCTTTTATTATTTCATGTCAGACAAATGCCAGACGTGCGCCTGACAAAAGTCGGACAGAGGTCGGACCTATGTCTGCTATTTGTCTGCTGAAAATATGACGCGTGTCTGACATACTATTTGTACATAGTTGTATATAAGGTTGTCGAACATTGTGATAGAAAAATTCGACAGATGGTTTACAGTCGATTAATTCATGACAATTATCGATAGATAAATTGTATTTGTATAGCTGGTGCAGCGTTGTTGTACAAAGTGTTTAATGAGTGCATGATAAAAACGATTCTACAACCCGCGCATGCGCGGCGTTGCCCTACATACACATCGAATTTTCAATTGCTTCCAGCACATTCCACCGTTTTCTCGTACACTTTTTGCTAACGATTTAGATCATTCTATTTTGGTATTTGTATAGCTGCGGTAAAAAATCTGCGTAAATGAAATTGTTTTATCTAAAACCAATACAACCGCCGTAGGCGGCGCAATCCCGCACTACTGCCCCTATAAATATGGACTTTTTCGACAGCCTATGGTGAGATTGTATTCTCCTAATTAATGCGATTGTGAGTGATTGTTTTCTCTTGGCACATATTTACAATTATATAGTACGAGTTAACACAAATAAAGTAAGTATTATCTCATTGATGGAGGAACGCGCCGCCTACGGCGGATTGTATCGGTATCAAAAATGTCTAAACAAATACCTATTTTGTAGGTATGGAACGTGCCGCCCGCGGGCGGTCGCATTATTTTTAGTTTCAAATCGAACCATTTAATTTGCACAGTCATTTTAAAACAGATATATAAATACATAAATTCTATGAATTAGTCAAAAAATGGTTTTTAAAAAGACAATGAAGAGAATTTAGACATTTTTACAGAGAAAAGAATATCAAATATCAATACCTTTATGACAACACACGCAATATAAAAACGACAGTATATAACAAGAAAATTCTCCCTTAGGTTGAATTAACTTAATGTATACAATTTTACAAATTATATACAATGCAAAAAACCATACAACAATACATATTTCGGATATTTTCACTATAAGTATGACACATATAATACAACAATTATTCAGTTTCTAAAAAGGAGATTATTAAATGCGACTTAGACTAAATCTTGGTATTTTGATCTGTATCTTATTAATGGCACAAACAGCATTTGCATACGCAGAGTATGCAGAAGATGGCGGAACAGTGGAAACCACTTCAATGCCCTCCATTTCCCCCGCAAATGGCGGCAGTAATATTGTTATACTTCAACAATTGATAGAGGCAGACATCACAAATGCAGAATATACGGTTGTACGAGAAACCATAATATTTAGTGCCATGGGAAATTACACCACAGATCTGATGTCCTGGATCCCTGATGGTTCTACAGAGATATTGATCTCCCGACAAGAAATGACAGAAGGAACTTCTCCACTTCAATTACAATATACACAGGAAGGCAATATTATACGCTTCAATGATGCCGAGCGGCTTAACACTCCCGGAATGCCACCTATGTATGCAATTGAATATGTAATCCCAAGAACTGCAGAAGATAAATCACCAAAATATACCAAATTTTTACAGTATCCCACATACATCAATTATCCAGTATCCAATCTATTGATAAAAATAATTTCTGCTGAAGGCATGGAACCTATAATCAAGGATGAAGGCGGAAATGTGATTCAGGGCGATAATATTGAAACTAATGTTAACGAAGTTGTCCATACATGGTCAGCACCTCAATTCAAAGAATTCACAGTTGAAACAAAGACGCCGAGCAACATCGGGGGCATATTACCATACATTGTTATCGGACTCGTTATTATTGCAATACTTGCATTCCCATTTGTGCAGAAGAAAATGAAAAGTGAAAATGATGAAGTTTTCGTGGAAAGTGCAAGCACATTTGAAGAGGAAAAAATCGAAGAGGAAGAAGAGAACGATTCTGAAGAGTATGAAGACAAGTTGAATGTTGACGAAGATGCCACTGTGGAAAAACCTGACCTCGATGAACTGGAAACCCGATATGATGCTATCCTTTCATTATTGAGCGAGATCAAAGCGGACAGGGATAATGAGGAAATAAGTGACGAAGAATATAAGACATTGTCCAGGAAGTATAAATCAAAAGCCGTCGACCTGATGAAGGCAATCGATGAACTCCAGGATGAACTGGAAGAATAAAAGACAGAGTTCACCACTTATCACACCAATATTATGAGACTCGATGCGTACCTTGTAGATACAGGTCATTTCAAATCAAGAGGTCGTGCAAAGCAGGCAATAATTAAAGGGTTTGTGAAAATAAACGGCAATATCGCAAGAAAACCTGCAAGGGACGTATCAACTGATGATAATATCGATGTTACTGAAGGGATGGACAAGCCTGCCGGTTATTTCAAACTTGAATATATTCAGGAACAGACCGAAGTAATAAAAGAAGGTGACCATGTACTTGACCTTGGTTCAAGTGCCGGTGGTTTTCTTACATTCGCATCAGGGATTGCAAGAAGTGTGAGAGGGATTGAGTTCAGTAAAGATTTTCGCCCTGAACTTGGCAAGGTCTCATTTGAAAATGAGAATGTTTCAGTGATATTTGGGGACGTGTTCAAGATCCCGCTTAGTGAACTGTCCTCCGAACCTTTTGATGTGATTTTAAGTGACCTTACTCTTGAACCAGCAGATTCCCTTGAAGCACTTGAAAGAGTGATGCCACTGTTAAAAGATGGGGGCAGATTGCTTCAAGTAATAAAGATCAAGAATCGTGAGAACAGGAAACCGATTTTGAGTCAAATCGAGTCAATGGGACTTACGATAACCGATGTGTTGGAATCTGAAAAAGAGGAAATATATATTGTAGCAAGTAAAATGAGAACTGATGGGGAAAAGGAACATCTTTAACTGTGACAATACTTACAACGATCTGAAAATATATGGGAGTGGCTCACCAATCCGCCTCTTTGTCGCAGGGCTGCATGGTGATGAGTGGCGCCAAACCTCGGAACTTCTTTTGAACATAAATCC
>JAUSPM010000038.1 GCA_030655675.1 Methanosarcinaceae archaeon
TTTAGCTACGGGAACGTGATCCCAAACAAAATACTCGTTATCCCTCTCGACCTACTTAGATAGTAGGTGACAAGATACATTTTTTTGTTGCTCTTGCAATAAGGGGTATATACGAACAAAGACAGCAGGGAAAAGTGAGCAGGGATAATAAACACTTGTTAGATCATTTTTATCCCGGATCAAACCGAATAAAGAAGAGCGATTACTCGCCTTCCATCTTCTAAGAACGGTACGTGAAAGTTTTCCTCCATACCGCTCAAGCCCCCCCATAATCCATATCGTAAACCGCCGCAGGCAGCACATCCCCTTCAATATGAAAAGAGTTGACAAATGTATGAAATATTCAAATATTTTGTTACGAATTAAATTGTAGTTAATTATTCATGAAAAAGTAAACGCAGAGGGTGTAAAGAGTTGTATTTTGTCTCTCTGTGTTCTCTGCTGTGTAAATTATTCATTAATTCTCAGTGTTTTTGGAATATGCCGCCTGCGGCGGGTTGTGGCATCGTCATCAAGACTGGAAAATCAAACACGTCATATCCAATAGTTATTTTTTTGTATTTGTTAAGATCGTTTTAATACCAGATCAATCCACCATCGGCGGCGCATCCCGTCATTACGAATACGATTTTAGTTAACGATTTGTCTTATTCAAGTTAGTAGATATGGAATGTGCCGCCTGGCGGCGGTCGCACTGTTTTTGTTTTCGATTCGTATATCCGATTTTTGCATCTGGAATATCAAATAACAGATACATTTTTTTTAAAAATGAGAGAGCATGTACATCTCACCATCAAAGACCATCTCAAAAATAAATTCACCACTTACGGGTCCTTCAATTACAACTCCCATGCCATGACCATTCACAACATCAAGATTTGTATCGATAACCCATCTACCGCTTGCATCCTGCATTCCATTCATGAACAGGACAATATCTCCATTCAAGAACACGCGTTTTTTGACACCGTTCGAATACTGATACACGATGGTATTATTCTCAACAACCCATATCGAATCTGTGAGATTCCCATTAGTATCAGGATCTGGATCAACACCAAACCCAATAAATCGTACATTATCCGGCAGGGATAGTTCAACAACACACATCGAACCATCGGCACTGCGCCTATCCAGAAGATCTCGGGCCGCACCCCGTTGAACCGATGTGATCTTGAGTGCAGCATCTGTGATCTGCTCATCAACATCTGCACCCTGTATGACTGGCATGACATTTCCCCACGAAACTGCGATAAGTAACATCACAACACCCGTGAGTGCCAGATACACCACGAGTTTGAGTGGAATGGTATCCACTCCGCGAGTATCGTTCCAGAAAGCACTCATTCTACCTGACATCTTGTCTGTATCCATATTCCATCGCACCAAATGGTTTCAATCCAGCCAGTCAAAGAACTTATCCAATGCCCTGCGGCGATGTGACAGTGTATTTTTCACCGCGTCACCGAGTTCACCAAACGTTTGTCCTTCATATTCGAATATGGGGTCATACCCAAAACCGCCGCTTCCGCGTTCTTCGTATGCGATATTCCCCTCAACCGTGCCGGTAAACACAACAGGCTCGCCGCCCGGTTCACAATATCCGACAACGGATCTAAATGTGGCACTCCTGTCAGTCTCATCTTCCATCAATTTCAAGACCCGCAGATTGCCAAGATTCTCTTCCACAAATGCAGAATATGGACCAGGGAATCCGTTCAAAGCATGTATGAACAATCCTGAATCGTCCACCATGACCGGCATATTCAATTTTTCAGCAGCCCATTTTGCACCGTATGATGCAATGGGTTCAAGTTCATCTTCCTGAAGTTCAGGATAACCGTGGTTATTCTGGATCACCTCAATATCCTTTGCTGCAAGGATATCTTTCGCTTCCCTCAGTTTCCCCTTGTTTCCTGTAACAAATACGATCTTACGCATATCTACCTCTTTTCTCAATCTCTTTAACACGTTTTATGACATCATCGGCATTTTCGAATGTTTTGCCGTATCCTTTGCAGAATGCTTCGATGAGTTTTTCATGGTCTTTATGTGTACTCTCAAATGTCTGGAACAGCACATGCACATCCACTCCCTGTGATTCCACGATACTGCTAACGAATGCAAGCCCGAAATCGATTAGGTATATCTTGTCGTCATGGAGTATCATATTGGATGTGGTAAGGTCTCCATGGATGATGCCGCCACTGTGAAGCCGTCCAACGATCTCACCCACGCGCTCACTCAACAGCGGGGTTATGACGTTTTTGATCGGCTCCCCTGTGATATATTCCATTTTAATCGTGGAGCCATTGATATCATAGATAATTGGTGTAGGAACCCCTACTCGTCTTGCTTCAGACATCAGGCGTGCTTCGGCACGTGTCCGCTCTTTGCGAATCCGCTCATCCAGTTCCACCAGACGATAGCGCTTTGGCACACGCTCTTTTATAATAACCCCATCTTCAAGATGGACTGTTGCTTCTGCGCCGCTTGTGAGGTACATCTATTTAGTCCCCCCGATCCCGGGATCTTCGGCGATCCATGTAACCTCAACATCATCAGGTCTGAAATTGGGATTGACATGTGACCTGTCGATATCCGTCACAGTGCCGGATTCAAACATAATAAGTCCTAAGTATGCGATCATCGCACCGTTGTCGCCCATGAATCGTTTTTCCGGTACGTAGAATGATGCACCCCGGTCATCGCACATGATGTCAAGCATTTCCCGCAGGCGCATATTTGCACCCACTCCGCCTGCCAATAGCACTTCACTCTTGCCGGTGTGTGCAAGTGCGCGCTCGGTAACTTCCACCATCATTGCAAAGGCAGTTTCCTGAAATGAATAACATACATCTTCAATAGATGCATGTTTCAGTGCATCCGTTGCTGCGGTTGAGAGTCCCGAAAATGAGAAATCCATACCTTTGACCACGTAGGGCAGGGGAATGTATCCGTCTGCATTTTTGGCGTATTCTTCGATCTTCGGACCGCCGGGATGGCTCAATCCGGCATTGCGTGCAAATTTATCAAATGCATTCCCGATGCCGATATCAAGAGTTTCTCCAAATACGCGGTACTTCCCCATACGGTATGCGAGTACCTGTGAATTGGCACCACTTACGTAAAGTACAACAGGGTCAGATGCGGGAGTTTTCCATCTTCCGACCTCGATATGTGCTATACAGTGGTTGACTCCCACAAGAGGGATATTCAGGGAAAGTGAAAGCATTCTTGCTGCGGTTGCAACAGTACGAAGACATGGTCCAAGCCCTGGCCCCTGGGAAAAGGCGATAGCATCAATGTTACCGATGTTTACGCCGTGTTGTTTCCCTTCATCAAGAAGGTCGCGTATTACTTGAGATGCATATTTTGCATGGTGCTGTGCGGCTTCACGCGGATGAATTCCACCTGTTGGTGGGCGGTAGGTCTCTGTGACCTCCGCCACAACATCGTTTTCATTCACTATGGCTGCGCTCAGGTTCCATGCGGTGCCTTCAATTCCAAGAACGGTTGTCAATGTAATTTTCTCCTGCGGATCACCTATATTGATAATCAGTTCTAAATGCTTACATCAACACTTAACTTTGCCGTTTTTGAATATAGAGATATGCGCCCGCTATGATGGTTAAAATGAGCGCACCGATCAGGAGATTACTCCATATTGATGTTTCTTCCTCAACGGTTTCTGTTTCTGGAACTAAGGTGGCAGTTTCAACAGACTGCTCTTCAACCGGTTGCAAAGATTCTGTTACGGTATCACTTTTGATGGATACCTGTGATGATATCGTGTTTTTATTAGCTGTTATTGCAAATGGTGAAAAACCTGGTGTTTGCGATTCGAAATAGATGTATGTGGCATCTTCACCTGTTTTTGTAGTTTGCAGTGTACTCCAGACGTCTTGGGAATAGCGGTTGAGTTTGATGGAATTCTCATCGATGCGGTTATCCTGTATCCATGATCTTTTGACCCTAAACCCTATTACAGGATTCTCAATATTGTGCTCTGTTGCATACCCGGCCTTGCCTAACCAGATGTTCATATTCTTGTAAACTATGCCGGATGGTGCCTGTTTGACCAGCGCGGATGTATTTTTTAACACTTCGGTTGTTGCACTTATGTAGCCGGCACTTGTCAATGCTTTGTATTTTATGTACTGAATATCATTTCCACCCTCGCGAAAGGTGAAAGAGACATTTGTATTTGCACTAATGTAGACGCGTGAAACATCCTTTAATTCGATATTCTCATATTCTTCACCGCTGGTACCTCCTCCACCACCGCCACCGCTACTGGATGGTTTTTCAGGAGAAGTTTGAATGACATTTATGGATGTGGTGTTGATGTTTCCACTAGCGTCAGTGACATTTGCATAGATGGTGTTTGTACCGAGTGAAATTGGCACCGATGCTGCTATGAAGGTTCCGCTGAAGTTTATAAGCGTGGTTGGTGCATTAATATCATTAACCGTGACCACTGGCGATGAACCGGTACCATTGACTGCACCTAAAATTGTGATTGAACTTGCAGTTGTGGAGTAACCATCTGCCGGTGAGGTTATACCGATCATTGGCTTGACGTTATCGATGTAGAATGTCCATGAATAGTTCGCTGTGTGCCCTTCGTTGTCTGAAACATTGAATGTGATGTTGACGGTCTCGCCGTGGTTGTATGAAGTAGTTGTATTGGAGAAGTTATAGGTAAAGGCGGAACTTGTATTTGCAAGTAGCACCTGCATGCCGTTTACGGTCATATTTGCACTGCTTACATTGATACCTGAACCGATGTCTGTAGCGTTGATACTGATTGTAGGTGTGAGGTTGTTTGTACCTGTTGCAGGCGTGTTGTTCGATAATGTAGGCGAGGTGGTGTCATTGACATATAGGATAATATTTACACTTGTATTGGAATTCCCTGCATTATCAGTGGCATTTATGGGCAGATAGAATGTGCCGTTGCCAACTCCTGTTGCATTGCTATTTATCCAGTAGTTGTTGCCGGTGTTTTGCATCCCAACATTTGCGCCCCCTCTGATCGAGGAGAGGTTTATTGTCACACTGGAGATCCCGCTAAGATCATCTGTGATATTTACTGATAATTTGGTTGTTTCAGTTCCGTTCGATTCGATTGTTTGAGGGGCTGCTGCCGCGTCTGTAAGTATTGGCGCATTGCCATCTACAGTAAATGACCAGTTGTAACTCATGAAATTATTGTTATTGTCGGTTGCATTGACTGTGACATTCACAATTTGCGTATATGTGAACGGTGTCGCTGTTTGATTATACACCATGTAGCCTCCGGCTATTGTGGTGTTTGCAATATCAACAATGGTGCCATTAACAGTCATCACGATACTGCTCAGGTTGACACCGGATGCGTTGTCTGTGATGTTTACACTAATAAGTGGCGTGAGGTCATAGGTGGAAGAACCGTTTGCCGGAATCTCTCCAGATGCAGAGGGTGGCGTTGTGTCGTTGATGTTGATTATGACTGTATCAGGTGTGCCGTAGTTTCCAATAGAATCATTGTATTGAATAGTATAATTGAAATCACCAAGACCAATGCTTGTGTTTACTGGAACTGTAATGTTTGTGTTGTTTTTCCACGTTGTTGGGGGTATGATCTGCGTGTCGTTTCTAAGTACCCAGTAGTAACCGGGGTGCAGGTCGTAGAGTTTCCAGTGATCGAAATTTGCGGTGGAGTTTGCGGAGAACTCTATGTTAGTGGGGGTGTTGGATGTGGGTGGGAGGGTGTCTGTTGTGTTTAGTGCAATATTCATGGATGTGTTCGAAATACCAACATTATCTGTTGCGTTCACACCAAGATTAAATATTCCAAGTATGGTTGTGTTTGTAGTATATTGCCATATTCCACTGTTGTTTGTAAGCGGTTGTGCCGCTTGCCCACCTATTGCAGTTAGATTCATAGTAACTGATGCGATTCCATCAGGATCGGTCACAGTTACATTGAATATTGTATCATCAGTTCCATTTGCTTCTATTATAGAAGGATTTGCGGTTGCAGATGTCATCAAAGGTTCAGCATTAATTGCACCTGATATCACTAATGCGAACGGCTGGGGTCCATCTGGTATATTTGTTCCAGTTACTTTAATGGTGTATAGTCCGACTGTTGGTGACAACAATTTGACTTGTTCAACATTGTTTGTATCGTCACCGCCGTTTCCAAGATAACTGTTATCGGGGCCTGTTACATTCAAATCGAGGTTGTTTACCAGCATTTTTCCAACAAAAGTTGCAGCTGGGTAATCAGTCCATACAAGAGTTACAATGAGTGGTTCAGAGCTGCTATTGATATAGTAACTTACATTCCATGAATTTGAAATTGTCAGGCTGATATTATCGTGATATCGCATCGTACGTGGCGATGTGGGAAACAGGGATTTTTCGATATCCACACGCCCCCATCCTTGATCATTAGTTGGAAGACTCATGTTGGCGGCACCATTGATCAAAGTGGCTTTTATCAGGGCGGCACTTGGTGAGATCGATTCATTATCTACATAATATTGCCTTACAAGTGCAGCTGTACCTGCTGTTAATGGTGTCGCCATACTTGTGCCACTACTGTATACATAGTATGGATCATAAACTCCCCCTAAAATACCAGTTGCTACGCTTGATCTGGTTGAGATTATCCAAGTTCCAGGTGCTACTAAATCTGGCTTAACTCTATTATCGTCTGTGGGCCCCCTACTACTAAAAGATGCAATCTGACTGATATTATCAGAATACGAGTCTTGATCCAATCTCAAGTTCTCTGAAGCCCCCACTGTAAGTGCATTTTTGGCAGTACTTGGTGGAGAAACGGTGTTTTGTCCATCAGCTCCATCATTGCCTGCTGCAAAAACAATTAACATATCAGGATTGTCCCACATGAAACTGTCTACGTGTTGTGAACTCGATGTGTAGTTCCCATAATCACTGGGGTCACCTGAACCCCAACTGTTGCTATGAATCTTCGCACCATCATTATAGGCTTCTTGAAATAGCGATGATAGATTTGTTGGAGTGTAAAGACCTCCATTTTCTAAAACAACAGGACTAAGGCTATCATATTGCAAAGCTTGAAAGACAAGTTGTGCCATTGGTGCCATCCCTGCATATTGACCACTAGAACGTGAACCGTTTCCAAGAACAGAACCCGCAACGTGTGTTCCATGTCCATTGTAATCTGCACTACCATTATCATTATAATCATATGGTGGGTTTACCCACCATGCATGCAATGCGACAATCCTCCCTTCAATATCATTATGCATCGTACCATCATTAACCCCCGTATCCAGTCCCGTATCCGCCACCGCCACAATTTGTCCACTGCCAGTCAGCCCATGCGTATTTTGCACATAAGATACGTTTGTGATATTGGCAGCGATATCATTAAAAATCACGGGTTGCACATATTTTTCGATCCAACTAACTCCGGTCATGGCTGCAATATCGGGCAACTTTGAAGTTCCGATGCGCACTCGCATTATTTTCCCGGCGTTGTCCACAATTTCCCCGTTAAGTTGTTTAATTTCTGACGTGACCTGTGCATTATGTTTTGAGTCAAATAACATAACAATTATGTCAGAAACATCATCATCTAAAATTATAGTTGTAGTTGTAGTAGCAGAAATTGAAGACGCAGAGAATACAGGACTTATCTTGTATGCTGGCTGATATGGTCCAATCCATTGTACAATATCCATTGTTTCAACTTGTGATTTAACAGATGAATTCATACGCACGATAAATGCATTGTTTGGGACATAATCAAAAAAGAGCGCGCCAGTATTTTTTACAGTCTGTTTCCATTCTTCAAGCACATTACCTTTAAATTGTAATATATAATACTCTTCGGTTTCAGTAGAATACTGGGAGGTTGTTGCAAAATCAGCTTTTACAGCCACAGATGGTTGTTTTGATGTATCAAAAACGGCATTTTTCAATAATATTGCATTATCTTGATCTGTGTCGAGGTATTCCGATGCATTTGATGCATTTGCAAAAATGCTAATTAATAATAATATACAAAAAATCGCAAATACGTTTTTCATTATAAATTCAGCTCCACACCTAAAATATAAATTAACCATCAAATACCTAACGATAAAAAAGTCAAAAAATCACATCACAACCATATTTGGCAGTGATGCGACAAAAATAGTAAAATTATTTCTTAATTTCTGTGTACCCGCACTTGCCGCAGGTAAGTCTGTCCTTGTGGTTTGCTAAAAACACGCCATCGCCGCATTTTGGACAGGTTTGGTTAAGTCTTTCGACAGAATCGCCACTAATCTTATAATAGTCTTTTACAGCCATTGTGATACCTACTCTTCTACTACTTCAGATTCTTCCGCGTCCTCTGCTACTTCAGGTTCCGGCTCATCAGGGATCACATTTCTCTTAATGGAATAATCGCGCTCGACCTGTGTCATGCGTGCTGCATCCTCATAGATCTTTACGTATCCTGAAAGTTCCTGCATTCCGTACTCACTATCCATTTTCTGGATGATCGTCAGATCAAGAGATGCATTCAACATAGCAACCAGTTTGCCTTTCACATCATTTCTTGAAGGGGTTGGACCTTCGAACTTGACTGTGAATTTAATTTCCCGCCTGTTTAAAAGCGCATTATTCTTATCTTCAGTGATATTAATATCCATCTAATTTCCTCCGAACACTATCGAATTGTCCTTCATCATATTCATCAATAATTTGATCCAATAAACTACGAATTTCATCTTTCTTAGATTCAGTGATTTTAACAAGCACCACACCTTCATTTGGCTGACCATAGAGAACCACCGAACCGATCGGGGCCATCAATATCGCAGGTAATGCTGCTAAATCCTCTTCGCCGCGGACAAAGAGTCTGACATGTTGATCCGATCTTAATGCATCATCGATCGCATTGATCAGATCCTCGGTAATAACACCCGGTGGGTTGTCAACCGATATAGTTGTAAATGCTTTATGGTTTGTACCTAGAACAACATGATTAGATGCCGGTTCTCTTTTTGTACGATCATCAACAACACAGACATCAGGTATAATGTCTGATTCGAGCAAGTAGAATGTTGTAACATCACCTACAGATATAAGTTTTGTGGGACTGCCCAGATCTGGTGCGATCTTTTGGATCGTATCTTTTCCGGTACCCTTGTATAGCACGCCAAAAGGCTTACGCAAAACCGGACGCAGTTTTGCAGGTAATGCCAGTGCTATCTGTGCACCCAATTATCGCACCTTCAATGCGTACTTATCCGGTATATTAACGCCCATCTTCTTAGCGATCGCAGAACGTTCTGCGTCAACAATAACCACCATACCGCTCCAATCTGAGCTTAGATTACTGGAGCTGCATATAGGACATGTCTGACCTGTAACGATCCTGTGACATTCACGGCAAACTTGATCACTCATAAATTAATCCTCCGGCAACAGTTACACACCAGCATCAGATTTTGGCTTCCGATCTTCCTCAAGCCATTCTAATTTACCAAGAGCATGCTGGCGCATGGTCAGACCTATCTTACTCTCTCGTGGATCGCGCTCATCAATACTCACAGCAACAATACGTGTGCGCACATGATCGCCCTCTGCAAGTGATCGCCCTCCTGCCTTGCTCATAAGCCTGCCATTCTTTCCATCGTATGACATAAAGTCATCCGTGATCTGGCTTACATGCAAAAGTCCGTCCATTGCACCAATACTCACAAAAGCACCGAATTCCACAGTCTCAACAACCAGCCCTTCGATAACTTCCTGAAGTACAGGGATAAACACAATTGCATCGAAAATAGCATCATAGTAAACGGCACCATCCCCTACAAGGATGTGTCCTTCACCCACCTCATCAAGCCCGGTGACCGCAACAATGGCACCCAGAGTCTTATCGATACGCCCTTCAAGTTTATCTTTTAATGCATTTTTAACACTAATGTTAACATCCTCGGCTAACCGATCGGGTGCAATTCGTACCGTGTCAGCAAGTTTCATCTTCTTGTACATATCTACATATCTCCCGTAAGATCAAAATCATTCAGATATTATTATTTGATATATTATAGTATATTGATCGTAATTAATTACGTTGTTGCTAATCTATTTTTCTGACGTAGATAAACAACCGTAATATCCTTTTCTTGTAATCGTTTTTTAAGTTTAATATCATTAGTCAAAACCGCTGCGCCAGTATTATCGGCAAGTTCTACAATGACATCATCTGCAAAACCAGTGAGTTGTGCAACCTCGCATCGATCCGCTAACGAACGTGCAACCTTTGCCGCCATTTTGTCCTTGCCTTTTGATCTGTCAATAAGACTGTCGAGTTCATTTAACACAGATCTTGGAACTACAAATTCATCAAATCCAAGACGCTGCAGTTCATCGAAAATATCGACATTGAACTGAACCGGAATCATCAGCGCATTGGTATCAATAATGACCTTCAATCTTTGATTACCCCTACTCCGATAAGCCGCCATCGTGAACCTACACGCCTGCTGATCGCTACCATTGAGCCGCTTTGTGCACATATAGGTCGCTTAAGTTTAACCTCAGCAACATCTGCCCTTGCGCTTGTAACAATGCCTACAGTCGTTGCAGTGCCTACATTCAACATCAAAGGTTCACTGGTTTTAATTTCCCCGATCTCCAATTCATCGGTAGCTCCAACAACACGTTCGAGTAAGTGTAAGTCCATTGTGAACAAATCGCGGGTTGGTGGCAGTGTGCCGGGTTTACCTGCAACCTGTCCTGTTAATGTATCACTCTTTGTTAATGTTGGATCAAGTGTTGTTCCAACTGCCAATAATCCACCAGGTGTAGCTTCTTCAACTTCACCTTTGCCTGCAATGATCTTTGAGATTTTAGTAATAATAGGTACCCATTTTGTAGTATTTTCACTCTCAACTTTTCGCCCAGGGCGAATCTCAAGTTCGTCACCCGGATGCATAGAACCTTCTGTAAGTGTTCCACCGATGACGCCACCTGTGATCTTATCTACAGATAATCCCGGTTTATTTATGTCAAAAGACCTTGCAATCAGCATATGAGCTGGCTTGTCCATTTTGTGTACAGGTGTTGGGATCACTTTTTCCATGACCTCGATCAACACATCAATATTGATGTTCTGCTGTGCGGAAACCGGAACGATTGGTGCACCCTCTGCTACTGTACCTTTGACAAATTCCTTGATCTGCTTATAGTGCTCGATGATCTGTTCCTTTTTCACAAGGTCGATCTTATTCTGCACTATTACAATATTCTTGATCCCAATGATGTTCAGTGCCATCAAGTGTTCCTTTGTCTGTGGCTGCGGACATTTTTCATTGGCTGCAATAACAAGTACTGCACCGTCCATTATAGCCGCACCCGATAGCATTGTAGCCATCAGTGTCTCGTGACCTGGTGCATCCACAAAGGATATTGTTCTGGTTTCTTCTGTTTTTGCTCCGCAATGTTCACATATTTTTGCGACTGAATAACACTGTGGCTCAGAGCAGTCCGGACATTTCATAAATGTCGTATCTGCATACCCTAACCTGATCGATATGCCACGCTTCATCTCTTCACTGTGCGTATCCGTCCAGATCCCAGACAGTGCACTGACAAGCGTGGTTTTTCCATGATCGACATGACCTACCATGCCGATATTAACACAAGGTTGACTCAATTTTAGATTTCCCTCCCAATTTGGGCAAAAAGATTATGATTATGAAATAATGGATGTATTAACTATAATAACTTGCTTTAAGGTTTGTGGTATCATGTTATTTATCGTATATAAGATATTCCAACAATGCACAATACATATTTTTTATTATCAAGTACACTCGACTATAAATGTAATTTTACCTATTTAACAAATTAGTACTCGCATGGATTTAAAAAAGGTTGGTGTTGCAATATCTTGATACTCCGGATTTGAGCAAAGCGAAATCCAAATTACATGACTAGCCACATCCTACCCAAAATTACTATATACAAACCATCATACTAGCATACATAAACACAGACATACATAAGATCGGAGAACATTTCATGGTTAAAGTTGATAAATTCATACCTAAAAGCATAGAGCGGATCAAAAAAGAGGCTAATGGAAAGACCATTATCGCACTTTCAGGCGGGGTTGACAGTTCAGTTTGTGCAGTTCTTGCAAACCGTGCAATAGGCGATAAATTAACGCCAATATACATTGACACAGGACTGATGCGAAAAGGCGAGACAGAGCGCATAAAAGAGATATTCTCTGACATGAACCTCCAGGTTGTCGATGCAAAAGATCAGTTCATGGAAGCCCTGAAGGGTCTTGAAGACCCCGAAGAGAAGCGAATGGCTGTAGGTGAAGCATTCATACGCGCCTTCGAAAAGGAAGCACGATTACTTGAAGCCGAATACCTGATACAGGGCACCATATACCCTGACCGGATAGAATCCGAAGGCGGGATAAAATCACACCACAACGTTGGTGGATTGCCTTCAGTTATTGATTTTAAGGCCATTGTCGAGCCGATCGACGACTTGTACAAAGATGAGGTTCGCGAAGTTGCACGTGCACTCGACCTGCCCCTTGAGATCAGCGAACGCATGCCGTTCCCAGGTCCCGGTCTTTCAGTCCGCATCATTGGCGAGGTAACTCAAGAAAAGGTCGATGTAGTTCGCGAAGCAAATGCGATCGTTGAAGAAGAACTGCTTGAACAATTTAAACCATGGCAGACCTTTGCCGCAATACTCGGGAAAGGAACAGGCGTCAAAGGTGACCTGAGAGTACACGGCTGGATCGTAGCCGTTCGCGCAGTAGGTTCAAGGGACGGTATGACTGCCGAAGCAATGGAACTTCCATGGTCTGTCCTCCGTAAGATCGAATCACGCATCACAGGCGAGATCGCATCAGTTGCAAGAGTTGTCTATGACATAACTCCAAAACCGCCTGCAACCATTGAATTCGAATGAGTATACACAGATGACACTCAACAAAGCAGTAGCAGATATCCGCGCACGCCAGCGCATAAAACCGTCCGCACCAGATAGACCATCAGCAGTATGGACCGGTGTTGACCTTCTCGATGGACAGGAAATAAAAACACTAACCATTATTTTCAAAACATCAGGCTGTTGGTGGGGAAAAGCAGGCGGATGCACCATGTGTGGTTATGTGTACGACAGCGCCATAGACCCGCCGTCACCCGAAGACCTTGAAACCCAACTTGACCGGGCACTATACAAAGCAGGCGACATGGACGAGTTCATGCTCAAGATATTCACATCAGGGAGTTTTTTTGATGAACGCGAGATTCCGCCACAGGTTCGCCAAAATATCTTGCGCCGGCTTGCAGACGATGAGCGCATCCCAAAAGTGATTGCCGAAACACGCCCAGAATTTGTGACCGATGATGTTATGGACGAATGCACAAGCATTCTTGGCAGCACTAAATTCGAGATCGCTGTCGGACTTGAGACAAGTTCCGATATCATCCGCAAGGATTCCATCAATAAAGGATTCACATTCGCTGATTTTGTCCATGCATCGGAAACTGCAAAAAAACATGGCGTAACCACAAAAGCATACCTGATGCTAAAACCTCCATTCCTGTCCGAAGGTGAGGCAATGGATGACATCATCCAATCAATAGATGATGCAGCACCATATGCTGGCACAATATCTATCAACCTCTGCAATGTTCAAAACGGCACATTTGTCGAATCATTGTGGCAAAAGGGACAATACCGTTCACCATGGCTGTGGAGTATCGTAGAGATTATCAAAAAAGCAAAACCTGCACATCCCAGTACACTAATAATGTCCGACCCTGTAGCAGCAGGCTCGAAACGCGGACCTCACAACTGCAAACAATGCAGTTATGATGTTGCAGACGCGATACGTAAATTCTCAGTCACACAAGATATCGGTGTGCTTGATGAACTTAAATGCGACTGCATGGAGTTGTGGAAAAAAGTGCTTGAACTGGATGATCTCACATACGGTTCAGCAATTATGGATTAGATCTAATCGGATTGTACTCAACAAGTCAATGAAAATGTTATAGCCGCAGAGGACGCTGAGAGCGCAAAGGGGAATTACAAACCAGTAAACAACTCTGCGTGCTCAGCGTTCTCTGCGGTGAAAAATGACCCCCTGTTTAGAAATCACTTTAAAATAGAAACAGCGTCTCTTCTGACCTAAAACTTGAACTTCAATCCCCATCCTTGTAAACCATTGTTCCGATTCCCGAATCCGTGAACAATTCAAGCAATATTGAATGTGATACACTGCCATCGATAATATGCACCCGCTCAACTCCGCTAATGGTGGCTGCTGCTGCACCTCGCATCTTCGGGATCATTCCTCCGGATATCACACCTTCATCGATCAGGATTTCCATTTCTGCAACCGTAACTCTAGATAAGCGTGTTGATTTATCCTTTATGTCCCTCAAAAGACCAGGGACATCCGTCATAAGAATTAATTTTTTAGCGTGAAGCGCTGCTGCAATGTCGCCTGCCACCGTATCAGCATTAATGTTCAATGCATTTCCTTTCACATCCATGGCTATTGGAGATATCACAGGTATATATCCTTCCTTTGTGACAATATCGATGATCTCAGTATTAATGATCTCAGTCTCGCCGACCCATCCGATATCAACATGCTGCTCTACTCCTTCAACCACAACACGCTGGGCAGGTTTCTTTTTGGCAATTATCAGTTTCCCATCTTTTCCGGAAA